>NZ_BTPU01000004.1:0-90612 GCF_036985595.1 Vallitalea maricola
TTTTATGGTCATCCATAAAAAACACCACCTTCATATGTCTATAGTATATGTCAATGAACTTAAAAAAATAGTCATATCTTAAAAAAAGTTAATAAAAAATGCAGTTCTATTTTATTATAATTATTAAACATTAAAAAAATATTTCAAATGATAAAAGTATTATCATAATAATTGAATATTAAAATAGAAGATGATAATATAAAAACATACCCCTAAGTCTTCTAAAAATAATTATAATAGTAATCTTAAATATTATAATGTAATAAGTCTAATAACATACTAAAATGACCCCAAGCTAACTATATCATGATTATATTATAACTATATGAAATAGTAATTTGACAAACACAATTAAATAATAAATTGAATATGATTATTATATAGATTCATATAACAATCTATATAAATATTATATAAAACATGAATAGAGGCGCGAAGGAGAGGGTAATCTTTAATTGTTAAGGAGAAGAACCTCTAATATTAAAGATGAATGGTTCCTTTGCCGAAAGAGTATGTTGGTTCTTAAATATATTCTTGGTGATAATACTAATACATTATCACTGCCATAAGGGATGATTAGATATCCTGAGTTTTATGGAGAGCTATTTATGTATTGAAAATAAGATTTCATTACATAAATAGCTTTTATTAACGAAAAGCATTGAAATCTTATTTTCAGTGCTTTTCTTGCGTTATGTGACTGGATTTAGGGTGAAAAATTGATAAAAGGGAGTTGATAAAGAACTTTTTAAAGTTATTACTTAGGAATACCTTAGGTTTGGGAGAAAGGAGTTAGGTAGATGAAATCATTAATAAGAGTAAGAATGAGTTGTCATGACGCTCATTATGGGGGAAATCTAGTTGATGGAGCTAAGATTTTACAACTTTTTGGTGATGTAGCAACAGAATTATTGATTAAAAACGATGGGGACGAAGGATTATTCAAAGCATATGACAATATTGAATTCATAGCTCCTGTATATGCTGGTGATTACATAGAATGCGAAGGACAGATCACTGGGTTTGGAAACACTTCAAGGAAAATGGTATTTGAAGCAAGGAAAGTTATAAGACAAAGACCAGATATAAATGATTCAGCAGCTGAGGTTATGGAAGAGTCTGTTGTAGTATGTAAGGCAAGTGGAACATGTGTAGTTCCTAAGGACAAACAAAGAAAGTAGGGAAGTAGTTATGGAAAAATTAATAATTACAGCAGCTATTTGTGGAGCAGAAGTTACCAAGGAACATAATCCTACTGTACCTTACACAGTAGATGAAATTGTCAGTGAAGCCGAGAAAGCTTACACAGCTGGAGCAAGTATCATTCATCTACATGTAAGAGAAGATGATGGAACTCCTACACAAGATAAAAATAGATTCAAAGAATGCATAGATGGTATAAAAGAAAAATGTAAAGATGTAATCATTCAACCATCCACTGGTGGGGCAGTTGGAATGACAAATGAAGAGAGATTACAGCCAATATATCTTGGTCCAGAGATGGCAACACTTGATTGTGGAACATGTAATTTTGGTGGTGACGATATTTTTGTTAACACTGAAAACACAATAATAGAGTTTGCAGAAAAAATCTATGGTCTAGGTATAAAGCCTGAAATAGAGGTTTTTGACAAAGGTATGGTTGATATGGCACTTAGATTATACAAAAAAGGTATTCTAAAAGCGCCACTCCATTTTAACTTTGTATTAGGAGTTAATGGAGGAATAGCGGCAACACCTAGAGATTTAATATACTTAGTAGACAGTATTCCAGATGATGCAACTTATACAGTAACTGGTATAGGACGAAATGAATTTAATATGGCTACAATAAGTATTATTATGGGTGGACACGTCAGAGTAGGTTATGAAGATAATATTTACATGAAAAAAGGTGTGTTAGCAAATTCCAATGGAGAACTTGTGGAAAAAGCAGTGACGTTAGCAAAAGAACTTGGAAGAGAGATAGCAACTCCTGATGAAGCAAGAAAAATATTAGGTATAGGTTAAGAGTCAAATAAGGAGAAGGTTTATATAAATAATATTTTAAAAGAGGTGAAAAGGTGAATAAATTAGTTAGCAAAGATGATTTAAAGCCTTTGTTAAAAGATGGTTCAGTTATTATGGTGGGTGGATTTCTAGGATGTGGTACCCCAGAAAAAATTATAGATTTAATAATTGAAATGGGAATCAAAGACCTTACAATAATTGGCAACGATACTAGTTATGAAGATAAAGGGATAGGTAGGTTAATAGTTAATAGACAGGTTAAAAAAGTAATAACATCACATATTGGGACTAATCCTGTTACTGGAGAATTAATGAATAGTGGCGAATTAGAAGTAGAATTGTCACCACAAGGAACTCTTATAGAGAGAATAAGAGCAGGTGGATTTGGATTAGGTGGAGTTCTTACTCCTACAGGAGTCGGTACTTTAGTTGAAGAAGGTAAAGAAATTATAAAAGTTAAGGATAAGGATTATTTACTTGAAATGCCTCTAAGAGCTGATTTAGCAATTGTTCGAGGAAGTGTTGTTGATAAATTCGGCAATACAATTTATAAAGGAACTACAAGAAACTTTAATCCCATGATAGCTATGGCAGCTGATACTGTTATAGTAGAAGCCGAAGAATTAGTTGAGACAGGAGAGCTTGATAAAGAAAGTATTATAACACCAGGTGTTGTGGTTGACTACATTATTAACTAAGATGGGGGTGGATTTTTTGATAGATAAAAAGTTAGGAAAAGAAATAATTGCTAAGAGAGTAGCAAAAGAACTGAAGAGTGGTCAACTGGTTAATCTGGGGATTGGTCTTCCAACTAAAATAGCCAACTATATTCCAGAAGGTATAGAGGTAAGTTTTCAATCAGAAAACGGTATGACAGGTATGGGTAAACTATCTCCAGAGGAAAGTGAAAACAAAGATATCATAAATGCTGGTGGAGGATACGTGAGTGTATTACCTGATGGAGCTTTTTTTGATACTAGTTTCTCATTTGGACTTATAAGAGGAGGACATGTGGATCTCACTGTTCTTGGAGCGCTTGAAGTTGATAAGATGGGTAATCTTGCAAGCTGGATTATACCAGGGAAATTGGTTCCAGGTATGGGCGGAGCTATGGACCTTGTTACAGGTGCCAAAAAAGTAATAATAGCTATGCTTCATACTGCAAAAGGTAAACCTAAGATATTAGATGAGTGCACATTACCGTTAACAGCAAAAGGAGTTATAGACCTTATAGTAACAGAACTTGGAGTAATGGAAGTAACTGACAAAGGAGTAGTGTTAAAAGAAATAAATAAAGATACAACAATAGAAGAAATAAAATCTTTAACAGCTTGTGAACTTATTATTGATGATAATTTACAAGTGATGGAAGTATAAGTAGTTAATAAGGTTTTTATGGGTTATTTATATAGTGATACAATGTTTTAGCTGATAACTTAGAGTAAAGGTTTTTATGAATATATTATTTTGAAAGGATTGATTAAATTATGAGAGGTTGCAAATACGGAACACACAGAGTTATAGAACCAAAAGGAGTATTACCACAAGCTGCACAGAAAATATCTAACGATATGAAAATATATGATAATGAAATGCTTATTGATATCCAAGCTCTTAACATAGATTCAGCAAGCTTCACTCAAATCAAAGATGTTTGTAATAAAGATAAAGAAAAAATGAAAGCTATGATAATGGAGATTGTTGGTAAAAGAGGTAAGATGCAGAATCCAGTAACTGGTTCTGGTGGTATGCTAATAGGTACAATAAAAGAAATGGGAAGTGACCTAAAAGACAGAGACTTGAAAGTTGGAGATAAAATAGCTTCATTGGTATCACTTACTCTTACTCCACTTAAGATTGATGAAATATTGGATATTAAGATGGACATTGACCGTGTAGAAGTGAAAGGTACTGCTATTTTATTTGAAAGCGGTATATATGCTAAGCTTCCTGATGATATGGAAGAAACATTAGCACTTGCAGCGCTTGATGTTGCAGGAGCACCAGCTCAAACTAGAAAACTAGTTAAAAAGGATCAAACAGTTCTTGTATTAGGAGCTAATGGAAAATCAGGTTTATTATGCTGTTACGAAGCAAGAAAACAAGTAGGCGAAAATGGTAAAGTAATTGGTATGGTTAGAAGTGAAAGCAAGAGAAAATTCTTGGAAGAAACAGGATTCTGTCATGATATCATCCTAGCTGATGCTACTAATCCTACAAAAGTATTAGAAGAAGTTATGAAAGTAACTGGTGGAAAAGAAATTGATGTTGCAATAAACTGCGTTAATATCCCAAATACTGAGATGTCAACAATACTTCCTGTAAGAGAAGAAGGAATAGTATATTTCTTCTCAATGGCTACAAGCTTTACAAAAGCTGCACTTGGAGCAGAAGGTATTGGAAAAGACGTTAACATGATTATTGGAAATGGATATTCTAAGAATCATGCTGATATTACACTAGAAGATGTTAGAGAAAGTAAAACAATCAGAAATATCTTTGAAAAAATGTATTTAAACTAATTATAGGAAGGAAATTTTTGTGGGGTGTAAAATGGAAAAGAGCAGAAGGTATGAATATTATAGTAATGTTAGTGATAGCGATTGGAATGATTGGAAGTGGCAGATAAAAAATAGGATAAGAAATGTTGAAGAGCTAAAAAAATACTTACCACTTAATGAATCTGAAGAAGAAGGAATCAAAAAATGCTTGCAATCACTAAGGATGGCCATTACACCATACTACTTATCCCTTATTGATAAGAATGATGAAAATGACCCTATCAGAAAACAAGCTGTACCTAATAGCTTAGAATTACACACATCAACAGTTGACTTCATTGACCCCCTATCAGAAGATGCACACTCACCTGTGCCCGGGTTGGTTCATCGATATCCTGATAGAGTGTTGTTTTTAGTAACTGATCAATGTTCTATGTATTGTAGACACTGCACTCGTAGAAGATTTGCAGGACATACAGATAAAGAACTGCCAATGAATAGAATAAATACCGCCATAGAATATATTGCTAATACACCAGTTGTTAGAGATGTATTGTTATCTGGTGGAGATGCCCTATTATTATCAGATGACAAACTAGAATCTATAATAAAGAAATTACGAGAAATCCCTCATGTAGAGATAATCAGAATAGGTACTAGGACACCTGTTGTGTTGCCTCAGAGAATAACAGATAATCTTGTAGGTATGTTAAAGAAATATCATCCAATATATATTAATACACATTTCAACCATCCTAATGAGATTACGAAAGAATCAAAAGAGGCATGTGAAAAATTAGCAGATGCAGGAATTCCACTTGGTAATCAATCAGTTTTGCTTAAGGGTGTAAATGATTGTGTATTCGTAATGAGAAAATTGGTAAATGAATTGGTTAAGATAAGAGTAAAACCATATTATTTATATCAATGTGATCTTACAGTCGGCATAGAACATTTTAGGACTTCTGTAGCAAAAGGTATTGAAATCATTGAAGGGCTACGTGGACATACATCTGGACTTTGTGTACCTACTTTTGTTGTTGATGCACCTGGTGGAGGCGGAAAGATACCAGTAATGCCTAATTACCTTATTTCACAGGGGCATAATAAGATTGTTCTTAGAAACTTTGAAGGAGTTATAACAACTTATAAAGAACCAAACCATTATGAACCAGCATGTAATTGTGAGGTATGCAGACATGAAAAAGAAACCCATATGGTTGGAGTTGCAGAATTATTATCTAATAATGAAAAATCATTGATAGAGCCAGAAGGTCTGGAAAGAAAAATGAGAGGGTATGGACACCTTGAAGAAACTACTGCAAAGGTTAACTGAATATAACAGCATATCAATTATTGGTATGGATAAAAATGTTGGAAAGACAACTACATTAAATTTCATAATAAACAAGGCTAGGGGTAGTTATACCCTTGGCCTTACCTCCATTGGAAGAGATGGAGAAGAAAAAGATATGGTTACAGGTACTAACAAGCCAAAAATATACATTAGTAAAAATACTTATGTAGCAACAGCCAAGAAATGTCTCTTGACAAGTGACGTAACTATGGAGATTGTTGATACTACTGGTATTGACACACCAATGGGAGAAATTATAATCATTAAGTCGTTAAGTGATGGTTATATAGAATTAGCTGGACCTTCGGTAAATAACTACATGAAAGATATTTGCATCAAGCTGAAAGATTATGGATGTGACTATGTATTATGTGATGGTGCCGTTTCAAGAAAAACATTTGCATCACCAACGATTACTGATGGAACCATATTATGTACTGGTGCATCTTTGAGCAATGATATAAACAAAGTGGTATATGAAACTGTACACACAGTAAATTTATTATCTATCAAAGAAAATGAAGATGTCAATTTATTGAATCTATTAAAGAAAAACCGTGATTACAAGGTATGTTTAGTTGATAAGGATTATGGTATAAGAAATCTTCCTATTCTAACAGCATTAGAAGCATCAGGAGATATCGTCAATAATATCAATGAACATACAAAATATATAGTTATCAAAGGAATTATATCGGATAGATTACTTCAGGGAATTATAGGAAGCACACAGTTATACAAACAAATAAAGATTATTATTGAAGATGGTACTAAGATGTTCGTTAGTAAAAAAGTGTATGATATATTTCTAAGAAGCGGTGGAACAATTGAGGCATTGAATAGGATAAATCTAATAGGAGTTACCGTTAATCCAATCTCACCATATGGTTATGAATTTGACAAAGATAGACTTAAGTCATTAATTAGTGGAGAAATCAATTTACCTGTCTATAATGTAATGGATGATGAAAAATATTAGGGAGGTGGTTATAATAAAATATTTGGATAATAAGATAAAAGAAGAGATTGGTTTTAACTATATATTGAATGAATTATCTATCAATACTCCCTATGGAATGGCTGTTAAGAAAAAAAACAGGGTCTATAGAAAAGAAGAATATAATTTACTCCGTAATGAACTAGACAATGTTGAAAAAATCATTGATAGTTTACACAGAAACAAAGAGGCATATAGTGAAATTGAAAGAACGATGATGGAGTTTAAGGATATAACTAATCTTATTAAAAGATATAACAGAAATTATATACTAGATGAAGTGGAATTGTTTGAAATCAAGAGTTTTGCAATAAATACACAAAAGTTGTTGAGTACATATAAGAATCTTGATCTTGATATAGATATAAAATTTCAATCTATGAAAAGTATTATTAAACTGTTGAATCCAGAGAATAAGACTTCCCATACTTTTTCTATATATAATGCTTATAGCATAGAACTAGAAGAGGTTAGAAATAAGAAGATAAAGTTAGAAAAACTTATATTCAAGGAAGAAAATCAAGAAAGAATAAAATTGCTGAAAAGTGAAAGATTGGATTTAGTAGTTGAGGAAGAGAAGTTAGAGAGCAGCATAAAGAAATGTTTGAGTGAAAAGATTTATGATTATATAGATGATATAAAGCATAATATTGATGCAATAGGAAGATTGGATATGCTTATTGCAAAAGGTAGGATTGCAATAAAATATTTGGCTGTAAAACCTAAGATACTGGAAGAAGTCAATATTTGTTTTAAGGATATGAAAAATCCAAAAGTGATAAATTATCTAAGAGAGAACAATAAAGATTATATACCTGTAAGTATTAGTTTAGAAAAAGGGGTTACTGTTATTACAGGAGCTAATATGGGAGGAAAGAGCGTTACAATAAAAACAATGGTTCTTAATCTATTATTGGCCCTAATGGGTTTTTATGTATTTGCAGCAGAAGCTGAAGTAGCTATGATGGACTTCGTATACTTGATATCAGATGATATGCAGTCAATAAGTAAAGGTCTTAGTTCTTTTGGCGCAGAGATTATCAAGATAAATGAAGCTATTAAAGATATTAAGACAGGTAATGGCTTCATAGGATTAGACGAATTCGCAAGAGTAACCAATCCAGGAGAAGGAGTCATTCTTTTAAGGGCTTTATGTAAATTCCTTAAAGATTATAATACGGTAAGTCTTATATCAACACATTATGATGGCATCATTGATAGAGATATGAAACATTATCAAGTTGTAGGACTTAAGAATGTTGATGAGATTAATTTAAGGAATAAAATAAATGTGGACAGAGAAGATTCAACTCGTATTATTCAAGACAAAATGGATTATAGGTTAGAGATTGTAGATGAGCATTGTGCTGTTCCAAAGGATGCCATTAAGGTGGCTAAGCTATTAGGACTTGATGAAAAAATATTAGACTATACAGAAGCAATGATAAAAAATTCTTAGTAATATTTATTTTAGAGAAGGTTGGTGGGTATGATGGAAAGTAAAATAAATCTTAACATGGAGTTAGTAGATGATTGCAGAAACGCAGCAAGAAACATTGCTACGGAAACACAGGAATTCATTGAAAGACATACAACTGTTTCTGTAGAAAGAACTGTATGTAGATTGTTAGGTATTGATGGTGTCAATGATTATATGGTTCCACTTCCTAATGTTGTAGTTGATAATATTAAAAAGGGAGAAGGATTATCCAGTGGTGCGGCTGTTTACATAGGTAATGCTATGCTCAAGTATTCTATGACACCACAAATGGTGGCAGAAAAAGTAGCAAATGAGGAACTTGATTTGCCCAAGATTCCAATGGGGGATATATTTGATATAAAATTAGAACTTGATAAGACGGCAAAAGAAACAGTAGCCAAGATAAGAAAGAATAGTAGTAGACGTGAAAAGCTACTAGAAGATTTTGGAGACAAGACAGAACCTTATCTATATGTCATAGTTGCTACAGGTAATATATATGAAGATATAACTCAAGCTGTAGCAGCAGCTAAGCAGGGAGCAGATATCATTGCTGTCATAAGAACAACAGGGCAGAGTCTTCTTGATTATGTTCCATATGGAATAACTACAGAAGGATTTGGAGGTACTTATGCTACACAAGAAAACTTTCGCTTAATGAGAGAGGCTCTAGATGAGGTTTCTATAGAACTAGGGAGATATATAAGATTATGTAATTATTGTTCAGGATTATGTATGCCTGAAATAGCGGCAATGGGAGCTATTGAAAGATTGGATGTAATGCTCAATGATGCCTTGTATGGAATACTTTTCAGGGATATCAATATGCAGAGAACAATGATAGACCAGCACTTTTCCAGAATCATAAATGGTTTTGCAGGTGTAATTATCAATACTGGTGAAGATAATTATTTAACTACTTCGGATGCAGTTGAAGAAGCACATACTGTTCTGGCTTCACAATTCATCAATGAGCAATTTGCTTTGCTTGCAGGGTTAAAAGAAGAATTAATGGGACTTGGTCATGCATTTGAAATGAATCCAGAATTGAAGGATGGTTTTTTGATGGAACTTGCTCAAGCCCAAATGGCAAGAGAGATTTTCCCAAAAGCTCCGTTGAAATATATGCCTCCAACAAAATTCATGACAGGTAATATTTTCAAAGGGCATGTTCAGAATACATTGTTTAATATGGTTTCAATTCTAACCAATCAAAAGATACATTTATTAGGTATGCTTACAGAAGCCATACATACGCCTTTTATGGCAGATAGAGCCTTATCAATAGAAAATGCCAGGTATATCTTTAACAACATGCATTCTCTTGGAGAGGAGATAACTTATAAAAAAGATGGCATTATTCAAAATAGAGCAAAAGAAGTTCTTGCAAAAACTAATGATCTGTTAGTTGAAATAGAAAAAGAAGGACTTTTCAAGACTCTTGAAAAAGGCATATTTGCTGGAGTTAAGAGACCTATAGATGGTGGTAAAGGATTAGATGGAGTAATAATGAAGGATAGAGAATATTATAATCCTTTCATTGAATTGATGTTAGATAAATAGATAGGAGGGGTATGTATGAGTGGTGGTTTATATTCTATGGAGAAAAGGGATTATGATACAACCCTTGATCTATGTAAGTTAGCTCCTTATGGAGATACAATGAATGATGGTAAGGTACAGTTAAGTTTTACATTACCAGTTGTTGATGATGAAAATGGAATGGAAGCAGCTAAGATTCTGGCTAAGAAAATGGGTATTACCGAGCCTTCAGTGGTTTGCCATAATGCTTTAGATAAAGAATTTACTTTTTATGTAGTATATGGTGGTGTAAGTCATAGAGTAGATTATACAAAAATTCATGTTGAGCGCATTGAAGTAAATACTATGGATATGAAAGAGATTAATAATTACATAAGAGAGCATATCAAAAGAAAAGTTGTAATAATTGGAGCTAGTACTGGTACAGATGCTCATACTGTAGGTATAGATGCAATTATGAATATGAAGGGTTATGCTGGGCATTATGGATTAGAGAGATATGATATGATTGATGCGTATAATCTTGGCAGTCAAGTACCTAATGAGGAGTTTATAAAAAAGGCTATAGAGTTGAAAGCTGATGTTCTTTTGGTTTCTCAGACAGTTACACAAAAGAATATACATATAGCTAATTTGACTAATCTTGTTGAATTACTGGAAGCTGAAGGGTTGAGAGATAAGATTATACTTGTATGTGGTGGACCAAGGATTACCCATGAATTGGCGAAGGAGATAGGTTTTGATGCAGGATTTGGACCAGGTAAGTATGCTGATGATGTGGCTTCTTTTGTGGTAACACAGATGAAGGAGAGGAATTAATGTTAGTTTAAAGTAGGTCAGAAAAAGTGTTTTGTTCGGACTTGGGTTCTGCAAAATAGTATATGTATATGTTACGCCAGCTACTTGCTCGTCCTGAGCTCAACAAATAAAACTGGACATCGAGTCCAGTTTTATTTCTGACAGTCCAGTAGGGCTGTCAGGTTAAATGCTGGGTTCGGCTTCCTGCCTCACTATTCCACATATACATATACTATTTTGCTCCTAGTGACCGTCAATTTAGTTACAAAACACTTTTTCTTCTATGTGCAATTATTGATTATTTAGCATATTTATAGTGTTCTAGTTCTATTATTATGTAGTTTAATTTAAAATTATATTGGTTTGAAGTTTTTACACGCTTCTACGTAAGCTAGTATATTTTCCCAGGGTACTTCGGGTTCTAATAAATGGGTTGGAGCACATATTAATCCTCCTTTTTTACCGGCTAGAGTTAGATTTTTGGTTACTTCTTCTTTGATTTCGGATGGTGTTCCGAATGGCATAGTGGTTTGAGTACCTATGGTTCCGTAGAAAGAGATTTTATCGTTGTATTTCTTGTGGATTTCATCAAAAGTCATACATTCTGGTTGAACTGGGTTAAGTACATCTACACCTACGTCAATAAGGTGTGGTATGAATGGTGTGATGAAACCGCAGCTGTGATAGAAGATTATTATATCAGGATTAATCTCTCTAACAGTATCTATAATCTTTTTTAATCTAGGTTTTAACCAAGTTACATACATATCTTCACTGAGCATTATGCTGTTTTGCATTCCTACATCGTCTCCGAAGAAGAGCATATCTGCACCTGCTTTGACGAATGATACTGCTCTTATAATAGATAATTTAGTAACGCGGTTAAGGATAAATGCTGCTTTTTCAGGATCGGCAATCATATCCATCATTAGTTGTTCCATACTTCGCATATACCATGATAGTTCCCAAACTGTACATTGCATGTTACCCATAGCTGCTAAGCCTTTTGCGTGATATTCATCGCATTGTGCTTTTTGATGTGCATGTTCAGCATTAGCGAAGTCAGGAAATGGATATGCTTCAAGTTCTTCCATGGTTGTCAAGTCTTTCATGGGATGACGCATATATGTCATATGCATAGCTGCTTCGCTACCTGGTTCATGAGCAACTCCCCATTCATCAATATAAGTCCCTTCTTTTAGTTGAAAGTTATAGTAAGAGCGGTATTTTTCAGTATCATGATTAATCAGTTTTCTGTCTTCGATACAACGCCAAGGCATATCAAAGTATTCTTGGTAAGATATATCAGATTTCGTTTTCTCTTTATATTTTTCTATCAAGGATGGACATAAGTCGAAAAAGACAGGAGCCTCTTCATAGCCTTGTCTTTTGATTAATGAGATTAAATTATCTTTTTTTGTCATTATTATACCTCCTTATATGTATAATATGGTATTATGGTTATAAGTATATATGGTATTATTGTTAGTAAGAATGATATAAATGGTACAAATAATGTAAAAAATGGTATTGAGGTGGTGGAGTGAATATTCCAAAGGAACTTTTTGTGACAGATACTTGTTATTATCATATTAATCAAAAATCTATTGAAGGAATAATATCATGTGGATTTTTAACTAAAAATGCTGAGAAGAAATTACATAACTTCATTTATTATGGGGGTTTTATTGTTCTAAGCGGCAAGGGAAAATATATCAGTGCAGATGGATGTGAGACTGAGTTGAGGCCAGGTTATTTTGTTCAGCGAAGACCTAATGTAAAACATACAACTGTTGTAGAAGGAACTGAACCCTGGTTGGAATTTTATATTTGTATGGGTCCTTCTATATATAGAACATTAGGAGATATCGGGATTCTTAATACGGTTGAGCCTGTGTTTAAGACTAAGCCTAGTCCTATGCTTATTAATCAATGTTGTAAGTTGTTAACCAGTTTCAAGGAAGCAAAGGAAAAGGACATGAAAGAATTATTTATAAAAGTTCAAAGTTTTTTGGTATTAATCAATTCTATCAATGAACAGTTATATATATTAAATGAAGAAGAGAGATGTATTGAAATGTTGTGCGATACATTAAGTCATGGATTCCATAGGAAGATAGATATAAAAGAAGAAGCTAAGAAATACAATATGAGTTATGAAAAGCTAAGAAAACTTTTTAAGCAGAGGATAGGAGTCTCTCCCCATAAATACTTTATAACAAAGCGTATTAATGAAGCTCAGAGTATGCTCCATGATCCTAATCTTACTATATCTGAAATAGCTGATATGTTAGGATTTTATGATTCATATTCTTTTTCAAACCAATTCAAGAAAATTGTTGGTGTGTCACCAAAGAATTTTAGAATGGGAATCTAGTTAAGTTTAAATGGTAAAATATTACAAAAATATTACATTATTAATAAAAGGTTGCAATTTACTAGATAATGGTATATAATAGTTATCGGTTAAGATATTAAAAGACGTAAAAATGTAAAAGAGAAAAAAGGAGGTTGTGTACAAATGTTAAATATAATAGTAATGAACAGAAAACAAACTTCATATTGTAATAATGTTATACACGACTTAGACCTTTTAAGAATTCATAGATAGTCATGAATTAATTATAGATAATAACAGCCATAGGTCATGTATAATGCTCTATGGTTTTTTTATGCATAAAATAGCTTTCAAAATAAGCCATAGGGTAGTACCTATGGCTTTTTCTATGTTTGTAACCTTTATAGGATTGCATATAATTCTTAGGATAAAGGAGGTTAAATAAATATGATGGTGATAAAATTATAACTAAAAATGTAGGCTAGAATTTTATGGGAGGATACTTATGAATAGAATAAACCGAACATTGGGATTAGATATGTAGATAAGGAACAATGTTGAAAAGTGTAGAATGAAATTATAATAAATCTAAGAATAACAGGAGTTGATATCATGAGTGACATATCAATAATACAAGATATAGATAATAGAAATAGTGCGGAATATAAGGACAGCATCAAGGAGGGAATAAGAATGTCAGTTATAAGTATGGCAATGAATATAGGAACTTTTAAAGTAAATTTGACTGTTAATAAAAGTGACGAACTAGTTAAGAAAAAAAGTAAAAATCATCAAACCAAAAAGAGAATAAAAGAAGCCATAAGGGAAAAAAATCAAAAGTTAGATGAATATTCAATGTGTAATTTTTTGATATAAGATAAAATACCCAATGAATATAATAAAAAATTAAAATAGGAACTAGAATATATAGCCTGTATGTAGGCATATATCTGGTTCCTATTTAATTAGAATGATATATTATAATAATTAGAAATATTATTTTGAAATAAAAGTTATTGTATTTTAATAACTATCGGTGCTACAATGTATAATATAAATAAATTGCTGGTAATTAGCGAAAAATGTTGATGAATTAGTAGTAAATGTTATTAAATGAAAGGATATCTGAATGAATAAGATTGTGCAATACATAAAAAAAACTCTAAGGAATATAAGTCTTAATCATAAATTTTCGGTAATTATAACTGTTTCTGTATTAATATGTGTTGGGGTAACATCAATATTTTCCTTTTATATTTTTGGGAAATATAACCAATTACTATATCATAACACATCTCATATTCTCGAAATGACTATTGTCAATATAGAAAACGATCTTAAACAAATTGAAAAAATAACAGATTCTATAATTGGTGATAGTGTTATTCAAACCCAAATGCCCATTATTCAAACAAAAGAAATGAATATTATGTACAGCGAGTCCATCGCTAATATCAACAAAACATTGAATGAATACTACTCAGATGAAAATATTATCTCCATGGCAATTTATACAGATAATCTACGTATCAATTGCGGTTGGAATTTCCTTGATGATAAACATGAAGTGATACAAAAGGCTATTTTAGAAGCTAAAAATGCTGGAGGTAAAACTGTATGGTTATCAAGTGGTAGAAGTGATTCAAGTGTTATATGTGCCAGAGATATAAGACAGGTGAAAAATCTTTCCTTAAATAGCATGGGAGTATTAGTTGTTCATGTTGACTTGCAAGACATTTTAGAGAAACAATTAGTATATTACCAAAAGCTTAACTATAACCCACTTATTAGCATTGTTTCAGAAGATGAGGTATTGTACAGTAACTTAGAGATAGATTTGAAGGTTAAGAGTAAGAGCTTGGATAATACTTACAGCATTATGAAAAACGGTAAGAGCGAGTATTTTGTTACAGAAACCCAAAATCTTTTCTTGCCATGGAAATATACAATGTATATTCCTTTTGATTCTATTGGAGGTTCAATAAAATCCCTTAGGTTAGTTATGACAGTTGTACTTGTCATTGTCATGATAGTGGCGTTTGGATTGAGTATTCAAATAGTATCTCAGATAATTAAACATTTTGATACGCTTGTTAATAAAATGCATACATTCAAAAAAGGGAATTTTACTATTGATTGTGAGTATGACTATACCAATCGGAATGATGAATTAGGGTTTGTTCATAGAAGTTTCGACGAAATGGTTAATGATATCAGGCAATTGGTTAATGATAATTATGTGAAACAATTATTAATAAAGGATGCTCATATAAAATCTTTACAGCAACAAATCAACCCTCACTTTTTGTTTAATATATTGCAGACTGTGAATTGGATGGCTAAAGCCAATAATCAAACGGAAATATCTATTATAGTTGAATCAGTGGGGAAAATGCTGAGATTTGCATTGGATGAACAAAATAATGTTGTAGTATTAGAAAAAGAATTGGAGAATACACAAAATTATATAGTGGTTCAAAAAATAAGGTATAAAGATAGACTGGAAACTGAAGTAGAAGTTTCAGAATTCTTATATAATCAAAAAATACCCAAAATGGCATTACAGGCTATTGTAGAAAATGCTATTAATCATGCCCTTGAAAATATGCTAGAGACTTGTATTATCAAGATTACTACAGAAGATACAGGTGATTCATTTAATTTGATAGTAGAAGACAATGGACCTGGAATTCAAGATAATATGCTGGAAAAGTTAGAAAATAAGACTGTAAAACCTTCAGGACTAGGTATTGGATTAACTAACATTCATAAACGAATACAATTATTATTTTCAGATGACTATGGTCTTGAACTTCATAATACAGGACATGGAACGAGAGTAATAATAAAATTACCAAAAGTATAGTTTCAAACATTAATAATACATTTTACAACTATAATAATTGAGAGATTTTCAATTATGAAATTCTTATAATTAGTAGATTACTGGGAGGATTATCATGTATAAACTATTATTAGTTGATGATGAAAGTATTGTAAGAGAGAGTATAAGTAAATTGATTAATTGGGAGAAATATAATATAACTCTTATTGGAAGTTGTTCTAATGCTATTGAAGCAATAAATATAGCAAAGAAAAACAAAATAGATATTATTATTACTGATATCAAAATGCCTGTAATGAATGGTATAGAACTTATTAAGAATATAAAAGCACTGGGTATTGATTGTGAGTTTATTATTTTATCAGGTTATAATGAATTTGAATTCGCAAAAAATGCCATGCAGGAGAACGTGAAGCATTATATTTTGAAGCCTTGTAGTGAAAAGGAGATAGAAGAAGCATTGTTGAAAACTATCTCAGATATAAATAGTAAAAGAATCATAGAAAAGAAAATGGAAGCACAACAATTTGTACAACATATCTTTTTGCAGCAATTCATAAACCTGGTATTACAGAATAAAGAACCAGATCTAGAAATGGAACATTGGCTTAATATATTATTCTCTGATTATGATAAATTATTTTGGGTCAGCTTCAATTGGGATGAGGATGTAAATAATCCAGAGGGTGTTTATGATAGTTTTTTAGAATTTGCTGATTCAACTTCATCTACAGTCATTTCATCAGTAATGAAAATAAATAATACTCTAGGCTGTTTCTACTTTTCTACAAACGATGAATTACCTTACAATGAACTTACATTTTTGCAGAAAAAACTTTTCGAGCAATTAGGCAGTATGCCTATTCTTAACAAGGTCATAAAATGTTCACCTAATGAGTTATGCGGTATTATCACTAAGATATACAAAAAATCATCATACTATCTAATAATTAATAGTGATGGTATAAGTCCATGTGATATAAAAGGAGCATATAATGATGTGGATATTGCTCATATTCAAGAGCAATTTGTGAAATACATTACACAAGGTGATAAGCAGAGTATCAACAATCATGTACAATCTTTATTCTACAAATATGATAGAAATTTTTCTGTTATGGTATGTACAAAATTATTAATTAAATATTCATCTGCAGGGTTGCTTGATACAAAGCATTTGACAAGTGTTTTGAATCAAGTATATGCAATAAATGACACAGATGAAGTAATAGTTATTCTGAACAATATTATATGTAGCTTGATTCGTCTAGATAATAAAGATGAAAATTTTGTAGATAAAATAACTAAATATATTAATGAACACTTAGATGATTCAAATCTTACTTTGAAGTGGTGTGCAAAGGAATTAGTTTTTCTTAATGAAGATTATATCAGTAGAGCATTCACTAAGCAGGTAGGTCAGAATTTTACATCTTACCTTAATCATAAACGCATTGAAAGAGCTAAGATTCTTATAAGTTTAATGAGTGAAGATGAGAAGATATATAAGGTTGCGGAGAAAATAGGGTTAGGACATAATCCACAATATTTTAGTAAGATATTTAAAAAAAATACAGGATATACACCAAAGGAATACAAAGAATTGTATAATTAATGTCGGATTTGTACACAAAACACCACATGTTTGTTTATTTATATAAATATTTATATCAGATATTATATATATATAGCAAGCAAGGGTGAATGAAATGTCTATTAATGATATGTGTAAGGATAGTAAAATAAAAGTTGATAATTGTGGTTAAGAGAACTTACGGTTGCGTTGATAAGGGAGAAATGCCTACTCCCATTTAGATATAAGAAGCCTTAACTACTATCAAATGTTTTGTCTATATCTCATATTAAACAAGAATTTACCCATGAGACATGGTAGATATCTATAAACATGATTCACCCTAGGAGATAAGTTGCTAATGATGGTATGAAAATATTAATTGATTAAAAACATGGAGGATCAGATAATGAAAAACAAGAAAAGCTGTTTATTAATACTATTATTAATAGTTAGTATGGTACTATCTGCATGTGGTACATCAAATAGCAAACCAAAGGATAACGAATCCGATAAGAATACGGTAACTCAAGATTCTGAAGCAATGACACCTTTGGGTAAATACCCTGAAATGGTAACTATAAACGTAGCGAAAACTATTGCAGCTAATCCTAATCTAGTTGATGGACAAACTCCAGAAGATAATATCTTACTAGACTGGATTCGTAATGAATTAAATGTTGATGTAAAAGTTGCATGGCAGGCAGAGGGAAGCGAGTATAATAATAAGCTTTCATTAAACATTGCAGCAGGAGCTTTACCTGATATGTTCATTATTCCTGCAGAAAACTATTTAACATTCAGACAAATGGTAGATAATGATCTATTAGCAGATTTAACTGATATATATGATAAATGTGCTGGTGAATATATGAAGAGTACATATGAGTCATACAATGGCAAAAACCTAGAGCCTTTAACTATTGATGGAAAATTAAGAGCTATCTCTAGTGCCAGCTTAGGTTATGGACATAACATTTTATGGTTACGTAAAGACTGGATGGACAAACTTGGGTTAGAAGAACCTAAAACAATCGAAGACCTAAAACATGTTTTAAAAGAGTTCATTGATAAAGACCCAGGAAACAATGGAGCCGGTAATACAGTTGGTTTAGCATTAAGTGCAGTAAAACCTGTTGGGGGATATGCTAACCAATATGGAGCTGAACCAATATTTCATAGTTTAGGAGCTTATCCAGCACAATGGATGCAAGATGAGAACGGAAAAATCTATTATGGTTCAACAGCACCTGAAGTAAAAGAAGGTTTAAAAGTTTTAAGAGAAATGTATAGTGATGGTTTGATTGATAAGCAATTCTTAACACGTCTTGGAACTGGTGAAACAGAAGCATTATTGACTTCTGGATTATCAGGAGCGTATTTTGGACCTTGGTGGTCAGTACCTGGTGATATAATAAAAACAGATCCAAATGCTGAATTTATTCCAGTAAATGCACCACTTGATGCTAATGGAAAATTCAATCACCTTAATCCATCACCAACAGGTGACTTATTAGCAATTAATAAGAACTTCAAGAATCCAGAAGCACTATTCAAGATTGTAAACTTATCATTTGATATGTATAGAGGATTTAACGTAGAAGGAAATAAAGCAATTCAACCACTTATTGATAAAGGTATCAGTAGAGTAGCTTTATTCCCAACAGGAAACTTTAATATTGATTATTATGATGTAGTACCTAAGTTAGGTAAATTAACTAAAGGTCTTATTGAAACTGGAGAATTACATGAAGATGAAACTACATCAGATTATGACAGAGCTCAAGCTCAATATGCAAAAGATTATGTAGATGGCGTTAATAAAGATAAAAATCATTTTAAAGCATATGAGAGAAGATATTTATCATCTAATATTTTAGATACACCAGAAAACAATCCAGTTGATGCAGCATACTGTTATACAACTGAATCATCTGCAAGATTAAAGCCTACACTTGACAAATTGGAAGATCAAATGTTCTTACAAATCATTATTGGTGAAAAACCACTTGATTATTTTGATGAATTCGTAGAACAATGGTACAAATTAGGTGGAGATGTATTAACTAAAGAAGTAGAGGATATCTTGAAATAATATATAGACAAAACATATTAATCGCCTATAGATTAGGCGGTTAATATTATAATAGGGTAGAAATTTAATGATTACGAAATTTATATAAATATCCTTGGTTGTCTATGATGGTGTATTAAATTATTAGGAGGAACATATTTTGAGAAGTAAGGTTAATCAATTATATTATCATGCTATGTTATTGCCAGGGATGATAGCATTAATTATTTTCAGCATCATTCCTATGGGTGGAATAATCATGGCTTTCCAAAACTTCCAACCTGCAAAAGGAATTTTACATTCTGATTTTATAGGATTGGACAATTTTAAACGTATATTATTATTGCCTGATGCAAAACAAATATTTTTTAATACAATAATAATTGCTGTAGCTAAAATACTTATAGGAATGATTGTTGCTGTTGCATTTGCTCTTCTATTGAATGAATGTAGAATATTACTATTTAAAAGAGCAGTACAAACTATTGTGTACTTACCTCATTTCTTGTCATGGGTAATATTGGCAGTTATGTTCAGTAACATTTTCTCATATACAGGAATAGTTAATCAAGTAGTAACATTTTTTGGCGGTGAGCCATCAATGTATCTGGTTAGTAATAAATGGTTCAGGTCCATTATGATTGGTGGAGATGTTTGGAAAAACTTTGGTTATAACGCAATCATCTATGTTGCAGCCATGACCAGTATTGATCCTACACTCTATGAAGCAGGAGATATTGATGGGGCGACTCGTTGGCAGAAAATCAAAAGTATAACAATACCAGGTATTTTACCTACTATTATCTTGATGACAACCCTTAACATGGGTAAGGTAATGAACGCTGGTTTTGAACAGATTTTCAACATGTATAGTCCTTTGGTATATGAAACTGGTGATATTATAGATACATATGTTTATAGAGTTGGTTTAGTAAATCTGCAATACAGTTTTGGTACAGCAGTAGGTTTATTAAAATCAGTAATCAGCTTTGTAATGTTGTTCGTATCATATAAATTGGCAGCTAAGTATTCGGATTATAGAATTTTCTAGGAGGAACAAAAATGAGAAAAAAAATTACAACCGCTGATATTATTATAGGTATCATCCTCATTTTATGTGCTTTTTCCTGTTTAATGCCTATACTTAATACTATTGCCATATCTTTTAGTGATAGAACCAGTGCAGCATTAGGAAAAGTATATTACCTGCCAGTTAATTTCACAATGGCAGCTTATGAGGCTATGATACATGAAAGTCAATTTATAGTATCATTCTTCAATTCAATATATAGAGTTTTATTAGGTGTGTCAATTAATATGTTGCTTTCAATATTGATGGCATATCCATTATCTAAGAGTACAAAAGCTTTTAAATACAAGAAAGTATATATGTGGATAATAATTGTTACCATGATGTTCAATGGTGGTTTAGTTCCTACATTCTTAGTTATTAAGAATCTAGGTCTAATGGATACAATATGGTCATTAGTTCTACCAACTGCTGTTCCAGTGTTTAATGTAATACTTCTTATGAACTTCTTCAAAGGTGTACCTAATTCATTGGAAGAAGCAGCTGAAGTGGATGGAGCTAATCCAATGCAGATTTTATGGAAAATCTTCGTACCTATTTCAAAACCAGCTTTGGCTACAATTGCATTGTTTGCTATAGTAGCTCATTGGAATGCATTCTTTGATGGTAAAATCTATATTAATTCTCCAGCAAAATTACCATTACAGACATATATTCAATCCTTGACAGTTGATTTGAATCCTGAAAGAATGGCTAACATGACGCCAGAACAGATTGAGCGACAAATGGCAATGTCTAGTTTAACCTTCAACTCAGCTAAAGTTATTGTTTCCATGGTACCTATACTACTGATATATCCATTCATACAAAAATATTTTGTAACTGGAATTGTTGTAGGAGCCGTTAAAGAATAACTATAGAAAGGAAGATTGACATGAAAATAGATTTACACGTACATGCTAAGGAACGTTCAGCTTGTAGTATAGCAAGTGAAAAAGAACATATAGAATCCGCAATTAGATTTGGATTAGATGGATTGGTTTTTACAGACCATAACAGGATTTCTTCAAAAGAACATATAGATGAATTAAACAAGAAATACAAGCCATTCAGGATATATAGTGGGATTGAAATCACTATAAAAGATAAAGGTGAAGATATCTTGGTTATTGGTATTAATGATAAGATATTGGAAGAGAAAGACTGGTCATATGAAGAACTATACAAATATGTAAAAGAAAATAATGGATTCATAGCATTAGCCCATCCATATAGATATAAAGACTATGTAAATGTAGACATAGAAAATTATATACCAGATGCTATAGAGATTCATTCAACCAATATAGGTAAAGATGATGAGCAAAACATCAAAAATCTGGCAAAAAGGTTGAATACTAGATTAATAAGTAATTCTGACGGACATGATTCCAAACATGTTGGTATTTATTATAATGATTTGGATTATACACCACAAGATGATGCTGAATTAGTTGAGATATTGAAAGCAGGTAAGTATACTTGCGCACCAAGTATCGTGAGAGTAAAGATATTCAATGAAAAAGTGAAAAAACAAGAAGAAATTATAAGAAAACTCATTAAAGAAGGTAAGGATAAAAAATATTATCAAGAAACTACAGGAAATTGGGAAGGTCAATTTGATAGAGTTGCAATGGGTAAATCTTATGAAATATAATTTATAAGCAGATATATAATTATATATTAATTAAAGTATTAAGAGCTTTTTATTAACCAGAGTACGTTAATAGAAAGCTCTATTTTGCATGTATAATTTAATAATAAATCTTAGCTTTTTGTTAAATATATTTAATTATTATGTTAAAGTTATTGTATTCTATTGAAAAACTAAGATAATTTTATTATCATATTATTTATAGATTATCAATAAATTTTAGGAAGAAGGATTTAATATGGATTCGAGAATGAAATGGTTAGCTGAGGATAAAATAGCTCATAGGGGCTATCATAATAGCAGATACCCAGAGAATTCTATGGGAGCTTTCAAGAGAGCCATAGATCATGGATTTTCAATTGAGTTAGATATACATATATTATTAGATGGAGAGATAGTTGTTTATCATGATGATAATTTAAAGAGAGTGACAGGTGTAGATAAGGATATAGAAAAATGTACATATGAAGAGATAAAAAATCTTAAGTTGTTAGATTCAAATGAAACTATTCCTTTATTTAAAGATGTATTAGATGAAGTAAATGGAAAAGTAGGCATTATGATAGAATTCAAAAATGGGGGTAAGGCTGGTTGTCTAGAAGAAAAAACTTATAAAATGCTTAAGAATTATAAAGGAAGATTTATAATACAATCTTTTAACCCTTTTTCAGTAGCGTGGTTTCATAAAAATGCACCAGAAATTATAAGAGGACAGCTTTCTGGTAATTTTAAAGATGATAATTTATCATTATTAGCTAAAATAATACTCAGAAATTGTTTGTTAAACTTCTTAAGTAAACCTGATTTTGTTAATTACGATATAAATTATTTGCATAAATTACCAATTAAAATTTTAAAACGTAGAGGCAAATTTATTTTTGGCTGGACAGCTAGAAATAAGACTGAATATGATAATGCTTTAAATAAATGTAAAAATGCTGTATTTGAAGATTTTAATCCTTGTGAGTAAACTGTTAGAATTTTTTTTGTTCACTAGATTAACATTGAATAACCAATCCAAGCTAGAATTATCTAGCTCTTTTTTTATCTTATAAAAATGTAACGAGGTATGCTTCTTATGTTCTGCTTTAATAAAGCGATAGAGTGCTAAATTAACAAAGAATTGTAAAAATCTAGATATGGTTAATTTTTCAAAATATGTTAAGCTATCAAGTTAATAATAGTTATTAATTTATAAAGTAATTTAATCTAAATAAGATATTGTTATATTTAAAATATTCTTGAAAATATTACCCTATCACCTCTTTATCATGGTAAAACTCTAACTTATAATAGAAATTTCAAAAAATATTGATTATATTCTTGGGATGGTTTACAATTTAATTAGACACTTTAAAAAGATTATTTACAAAGAGGAAAATACCATTTTGTAAATATAACGGCAAAATATTTCTAAAGAATATACTAAAAAATAAGTGGGGTGTTTTTATTGGATACTGTTTATGTTGACGGAAATAATTTAACATTAGAAGAAGTAATAAATGTTGCTAGGCACAACAAAAAGGTTGAGATTTCAAAAGAAGCAATAGAAAAGGTGAGTAAATCAAGGAAGTATGTTGATGAAATAGTTGACAAAGAAAAGATTGTATATGGAATCACAACTGGATTTGGTAAATTTAGTAATGTAGTTATCTCAAAAGATCAAGTGGAAAATCTCCAATCAAGTTTAATCAAAAGTCATGCTTGTGGTGTTGGGAATCATTTTCCTATTGAAACTGTCAGAGCAATTATGCTCCTTAGAGTTAATGCACTTACAAAAGGTTATTCAGGTATAAAGCTTACAACACTTAATACATTAGTAGAAATGATTAATAAGGGAGTTCATCCAGCTATTCCAGAAAAAGGTTCTCTTGGTTCAAGTGGCGATTTGGCACCTTTAGCCCATATGGTATTAGTTATGTTAGGAGAAGGCGAAGCGTACTATAAAGGCGAGTTGCTAAGTGGTAAAGAGGCTATGAATCAAGCTGGTATCGAGCCAATTAGTCTAAGTGCAAAAGAAGGTCTAGCATTAATTAATGGAACTCAAGTACTTACGGCAGTAGGTGCACTAGCTACATATGATGCAATAAAACTTGCAAAACTGTCAGATGTATCAGCTTCTCTTACTTTTGAAGCCTTAAGAGGTATTACAGATGTTTTTGATGAAAAAGTACATCTATTAAGAAATCATATAGGTCAAATGAAATGTTCCAAAAACATGTTGAAAATATTGGAAGGCAGTAATCTTACAACAAGACAAGGGGAAATAAAAGTACAGGACCCTTACTCTTTACGATGTGTTCCTCAGATACATGGAGCAAGTAAGGATGCAATAAATTATGTACTTGATAAGGTTAATAAAGAAATAAATGCAGCAACTGACAATCCATTAATATTCCCAGATGAAGATGAAGTCATATCATGCGGTAATTTTCATGGTCAGCCTATGGCATTAGCCTTTGATTTTCTTGGTATTGCACTTGCTGAACTAGCTAATTCAGCTGAAAGAAGAATAGAAAGATTAGTTAATCCTAATCTAAGCGGCTTGCCAGGATTTTTAACAGAGCATGGCGGACTTAATTCAGGTTTTATGATAGCTCAATATACAGCGGCTTCACTGGTTTCTGAAAATAAAGTGTTAGCTCATCCTGCAAGTGTTGATTCTATACCATCCTCAGCTAATCAAGAAGATCATGTAAGTATGGGATCTATAGCTGCTAGAAAGGCAAGAGATATACTCTATAACACTACAAGAGTTATTGCTATTGAGCTATTAGCGGCTTCACAAGCATTAGAATTTAGGGAAGGTAAAACATTAGGAAAAGGTACAAAAGTAGCATATGAATTAGTTAGAACAGAAGTAGATAAATTGATGGAAGATAGAATCATGTATGTGGACATTGAAAAAATTATTACTTTAGTTACAAGCAATAAAATGATTGATGAAGTAGAAGTTAGTATAGGAGAATTGCTGTAGACATATTTAATATTATATTAAGGGGATGGTTTAATGTTAAGTAATTCAGAAGTATACAATATGATGGATATCAAATTGGATTTTAGAGAGGGTTTACCAGAATATCCAAAGTTCCAAGATGGAATAAGAAGAGCACCTAAGAGAGAGTTTACATTGACACAAGAAGAAACAGAATTAGCACTTAAAAATGCGCTAAGATATATTCCAGAAGAATATCATGAAGAGCTTGTACCAGAGTTGTTAGAAGAGTTATTGACCAAAGGACGTATATATGGTTATAGATTTCGACCAGAAGGTAAAATAGTGGGAAAACCTATTGATGAATACGAAGGGAAATGTATAGAAGGTAAAGCTTTCCAAGTTATGATAGATAACAATCTGGATTTTGATATAGCTCTATATCCATATGAATTAGTTACTTACGGGGAATCAGGCAGTGTATTTCAGAATTGGATGCAATATAGGCTGATAAAGAAATATCTAAAAGAGTTATCTAAAGACCAAACATTGGTAATAGTATCAGGTCATCCTCTAGGATTATTCCATTCAAGAGAAGATGCACCAAGAGTTATGATAACAAATGGTCTCATGGTGGGAGCTTTTGATGATTATGATAACTTCAATCGAGCAGCTGCACTAGGAGTTGCTAATTATGGACAGATGACCGCTGGTGGTTGGATGTATATTGGACCTCAAGGAATAGTTCATGGAACATATAGTACATTGCTTAATGCAGGAAGATTAAAACTTAATATTGGAGAAGATGATGATCTATCAGGCAAATTATTCGTTTCTTCCGGACTTGGGGGGATGAGTGGAGCACAAGGAAAAGCAATTAAAATCTCAGGCGGTGTTGGTATCATTGCTGAAGTGGATTATTCAAGAATAAAGACTAGATATGAACAAGGTTGGATAAGTGAGATTACCAATACTCCAAAAGAGGCTTTTTCTCTAGCAAAAGAATGCATAGAAAATAACAAGTCATATGCCATAGCATACCACGGTAATATCGTTGACTTACTACAATATGCAGTAGATGAAGATATACATATAGATTTGTTATCAGATCAAACATCTTGCCACGAAGCATATAACGGTGGATATTGCCCACAGGGAATTACTTTTGAAGAAAGAACTAAGATGTTAGCAACGAATAAAAACAATTTTAAAATCTTGGTTGATAAAACTCTTAAGAATCATTATGAAGTAATTAAAAAACTTGTATCAAAAGGAACTTATTTCTTTGATTACGGTAATTCTTTTATGAAAGCTATTTATGATTCAGGTATCAATGAAATTTCTAAAAATGGTAGAAATGATAAAGATGGATTTATATGGCCTTCATATGTAGAAGATATCTTAGGACCTGGGCTTTTCGATTATGGATATGGACCTTTTAGATGGGTTTGCTTAAGTGGTAAAGAAGAAGATTTAATCAAGACTGATAAAGCTGCCATGGATTGTATTGATCCTTCAAGGAGATATCAAGACAAGGATAATTATGTTTGGATAAAGGATGCACAGAAGAATAAATTAGTGGTTGGTACTCAGGCAAGAATATTATATCAAGACGCTTTTGGAAGATTGAAGATAGCTCTAAGATTCAATGAAATGGTTAGAAAAGGGGAAGTAGGTCCTATTATGCTAGGTCGTGACCATCATGATACAGGAGGAACCGATTCTCCATTTAGAGAAACTTCCAATATTAAGGATGGTAGTAATATAATGGCTGACTTGTCTACTCATATATTCGCTGGAAACAGTGCTAGAGGCATGAGCTTGGTTACTCTACATAATGGCGGTGGAGTAGGAATCAGTAAATCAATTAATGGTGGATTCGGAATGGTTCTTGATGGCAGCAGAAGAGTGGATGAAATCCTTAAGAACGCTATCCTATGGGATGTTATGGGAGGTGTAGCAAGAAGAGCTTGGGCAAGATGTGAAAATGCAATTGAGACTTCTGCAGGATACAACGATATGATGAACGGACTTGACCATATTACACTACCTTTTATAGCTGATGATGAAATGATTTCCAAGGAAGTCAAAAAAGTTTACGGTAAATAAGGAGGAGAAAATCATGCAAAACAAAATTGTAGAATGTGTACCTAATTTTAGTGAAGGAAGAGACCTTGATAAGATTGAAAAAATAGTTGAACCATTGCGCGGTAAAAAAGATGTGAAATTGTTGAACTATGAAGCCGATAAAGATTATAACAGAGTTGTAGTTACAGTAATGGGAGAACCTGAAGCTGTTAAGAATGCAGTACTTGAAGCTATTGGAGTAGCTACAAAGCTTATTGACCTCAATAAGCATGAAGGACAGCATTCAAGAATGGGTGCTACGGATGTAGTTCCATTCATACCAATAAAAAATATGACAACAGAAGAATGTGTAAAACTTGCTAATGAAACAGGAAAAGAAATAGCTGATAAATATGGTATACCTGTGTTTTTATATGAAGATGCTGCTAATTCTCCAAGCAGAACCAATCTGGCGAAAATCAGAAAGGGACAGTTTGAAGGAATGAAAGACAAGATTAAGCAGGAAGAATGGAAACCCGATTTTGGTGAAGCAAAAATCCATGAAACTGCTGGAGCGACTGCAGTAGGTGCCAGAATGCCTTTAGTAGCTTATAACATTGATTTAGACACTCAGGACGTAGAAATAGCCAATAAGATATCAAGATGCATTAGACATTCTAGCGGAGGATTCAGATATATTAAAGCAGGTGGTGTCAAAGTCGAAGAAAGAGGTATAACTCAAGTAACAATGAATATCACTAATTATACTAAGACATCCATCTATCGTGTGTTTGAAACAGTTAAGATGGAAGCAAAAAGATATGGTGTGAATGTTTTAGGTAGTGAAATAGTTGGGTTGGTTCCTATGGAAGCTTTAGTTGATGTGACGGCATATTATCTAGGTCTGTATGGATTTTCAATGGATAAAGTCATAGAAACAAATCTGATGGAGTAATCAATTTTATAACATGTTCCTAGTAACCTTAATTAATAATTAGTAAAGGGTGAAAAAAGTATGAAAAGAACGATTATTAAAAATGCCAGCCAACTAGTAACATGCAGTGGATTCAAGGCTAAAAAAGGTAAAGAAATGAATGATCTAGGTATAATAGAAAACGGTGCTGTTGTTATTGAGGAAGGTATCATAAAATGGGTTGGTAAGACACCAGATATTCCTAGACAATTCGAAAAAGTTGCTGAAGTCATTGATGCAACTAATAAAACTGTTCTTCCTGGATTTATTGATTCACACACTCATTTTGTATTTGGAGGCTATCGAGAAGAAGAATATTCTTGGAGATTAAAAGGCGACGACTACATGGAAATAATGCAAAAGGGTGGCGGGATAGTAAATAGTGTAAGACAGACGAAAGAGGCTTCAAAAGATTATCTGATAAGGATAGGTATGAAAAGATTAGATTCCATGCTTTCGTTTGGTGTAACCACTGTTGAAGGTAAAAGTGGTTATGGTTTGGATTATGATACAGAGATTAAACAGTTGGAAGTAATGAAAAAACTTGATATCAGACATAAAATTGATGTAGTTCCTACATTTTTAGGAGCTCATGCTGTACCACAGGATTACAAAGGCAGAGAAGATAAATTTATAGATCTTATGATTAACGAAGTATTACCTCATGTAGTGGATAAAGACTTAGCAGAATTCTGTGATGTTTTTTGTGAAAAAGGAGTTTTTTCATTAGAACAATCAGAGAGAATGCTGTCAGCGGCTAAGGAAAAAGGATTGAAATTGAAAATCCATGCTGATGAGATAGTTCAGTTAGGCGGAGCAGATCTTGCTGCCAAGTTAGGTGCTGTTTCAGCAGACCATTTACTGATGGCATCTGATGAAGGAATAAGAGAAATGGCTAAGAACGACGTAGTAGCCACCCTTCTTCCTGGTACTGCATTTAGTTTAAGAGAAGATTTTGCAAGAGCAAGATACATGATTGATAATGACTTGGCTGTAGCCTTGGCTACTGATTTTAACCCAGGCAGCTGTTTTACAGAATCTATTCCATTAATAATTGCTCTAGCAACTCTATATATGAAAATGTCCATAGAAGAGACTATAACTGCTCTTACAATCAATGGTGCCGCAGCTCTTGATAAAGCAGATAATATAGGAAGTATTGATGTGGGTAAAAAAGGTGATGTTGTAATACATGAATATCCTTCTTATAAGTTTATTCCATACCATATAGGGGTCAGTACAGCAGAAAAAGTTATTAAAGATGGACAGATGGTCTATTATAAATACGAACAATAGATATTCTAAGAAGTCATATATATATGTAAATGGAGGTTAATAAAATGTTGATAGATAAAAGTGTCTCTCAGTTCTTGGATGCAACAGCGTCTAATGATCCAGTTCCAGGGGGAGGGTCAATAGCTGCCAGTAGTGGTGCAACAGCTGCAGCTTTGGTAGAAATGGTAGCCAATTTAACTATTGGTAAGAAAAAATATGAAGACGTTAATGATGAGATGAAAGAAATATCTAAAAAAGCTAATGATCTAAGACAGCAATTATTAAAATATATAGATATCGATTCAGAGGCATTTAATAGAGTTATGAATGCTTATAAGCTGCCAAAAGATACAGAGGAACAAAAGATTGTAAGGAAAATGACTATACAAAATGCCATGAAATATGCTGCATCTGTGCCGCTGGAAGTTGCAAAAAAATCTTATGATATTATGGAACTATCCATGAGAGTTGTAGAAAGTGGTAATAGAAACGCCGTCACTGATGGTGCTGTGTCTGCAATGATGGCTAGGACAGCTGTATTATCAGCTATATACAATGTAAAGATAAATCTTTCATCCATAAAAGATAATATCTATGTAGAAAAAGTTGATAGTGAAGTAAGCTGGCTGGAAATGAATGCAACCAATAAAGAGAAAGAAATATTAGGTAAAATAGAATTGTAGCATTAACATAATATATAGTTTCAGAGTCTATTAGGAGAATAGAAGTATAAATTAGCTTTTTGTTGGAATATTTTTGACAACATATTATTTTATTTCAGAGTTCATTTAGCTATTTTGTATATATATTCTCCTATTATTTTTGTTTTAATATGCTTTGTGGTAATAGTTAATAAAATTATATGTTTAATTTTATTTTTTTTTCGTGTTTTTTGAAGAAATACTTCGGGGTATATATAAATCATGTACAAAATTACATTTGCATAAAATATGTAATAATTATATAATGATAAGTATTGATTTACATATTTTGGCTAAAGACATAACATTGTAGTAATAAATAAATAAAATGACTTAATCTTGACTGTTGATTCTGCTGGGGGTATAAGAATGCGAACATTTCTAAGAGTAAAACCGCTATCCTATATAAGAGAAATTATATTTTTATTTATGATAATTATATCGTTATCTATAACCCTTTTTATTATTACCATGTCATATAATAAATTTGAATCTGATAGTAAAAAAATAAGAGAACAATATTATTCCTATCATAAAAAGATTATAAAGAGTGAAGTTGATAATATATGTAAGTATATGGATTATTACATAGATAAATCAGAAGAGGTTTACAAAAGTGATATCAAACAGCAGGTATATACAATATATGATATTATGGATCATCATTACAGAACTAATGATTCCAAATCAAAACAGGAGATAAAAAAAGAACTTTTAGATATTCTGACTGGAGTAACTCCAAGACCATTAACCAATTATTTTGCAATAGAATTGGATGAAGAGAAAATAATAATACCAAAAAAAGAACTTGATAAAAATACATTTAGTACATTAGAATTAATAGAATATAAAGAGATTGATGAGATTGTTGACCTAGTAAAAAAAGAGGGAGAATCATACACTAGTTTCAATGGTTCTATCCTAGAACAAACAGGTGATGAAAATCAAAGCGAGCTATCTTTCATCAAATATTTTGAACCTTTGAACATACTAATAGGTTCAGGTATTAATGCAAATGATTTGGAGAGTGAAGTAAAAGAAGAATTGCTAGACACAATTGAAGATATCAAATATGATACTGACGGATACTTTTATGTAACAGATTGCGATGGAACTGCTCTAGCTTTTTCTGATAAGAGTTATATTGGAAAAGATATTACCCTAATAAAAGATATCAAAGGTGCAAATATCTATCAAGAAATAATTGATAGGGTAAACGAAAAAGGGGAAGGTTATTTTGAATATTTTTGGACTAAGCCTTTCTCTGAAGGTGTATTTTCTAAGCTTTCATATTTTAAATTATATAACAAGTGGGAATGGATTATTGGAACAGGTGTCTATAAAGATAATATTGAAGCCAATGTGATAGCTATTGAAGGTGATCTTAAAAAAGAAATGAGAGGTAATTTTTTAAGAGTACTTTTAGTTATTGGTTTGTTGGTATTTATGTTACTATTGTTTCAATTTTACTCTACTATAACAGAATTATCAGTTGATGGAATACTAATAATTAATTCAAGTGGGCAGGTACTGGATATTAATAAAAAAGGTCTTGAATTAATTGGTATTACTCGTAGAGAAGTGAATGGTACTAATATTTTTCAAATGTTCAGAGATAACATAATATCAAAACTAGTTAATAGGAAACATGTCTATATCGATAGTATATTAGAAAATAAAAAAGGTAAAAAGATTCCTGTTGAAATACATATAAAGTTAACTAAAATAAGGAGAAAAGAGTATTACATTGCCTATCTAAGAGATTTGACTAAAAGAATAAACTACGAAAAGAAACTTGAAAAGTTAGCTCTTGTAGATGAACTAACAGGAGTTTATAATAGAAGATTTTTGATTAGTCAGATTAAATCAGATATAAACAATCACACCAAAAAAGATAAACCGATTTCACTGGCAATGATTGATATTGATTTATTCAAATCAATCAATGATACATATGGTCATACATATGGAGATGAAATATTAAAATATTTTGCAGACACCTTCAAACAGAATATCAGGGATATGGATTATATTGGAAGATATGGGGGAGAAGAATTCATTATTATATTTCCAGAAACGGATATAGATTCAGCTTATTCAAGTTTAAATAGAATAAAAAATATTATAAAAAATCACTCTTTTAAAGAAAAAGAGTTGAAATTAACTTTTAGTGCTGGTATAGTAGAAATTGATACAAATAGCAGTCAACTAAATATATCTGAATATATTAAAAAGGTTGACCGTTTATTGTATAAAGCAAAGGGAAATGGTAGAGATAGAATAGAAATATAGATATACATATTTCAAACCTTTAAATAATACAGTAATTTGAAGTATGTCAAGAATTAAACGAAAGGAGAGGTTCAATGGAGTTTAAAAAATTTGGAAGCAAGTATGTGGTAAGATTTGATAAAGGTGAAGAAATCATAGCTACACTAACTGATTTGTGTAAAAAAGAAAATATCAAGTTGGGTTCAGTAAGTGCTATAGGAGCAACTAGTGAAGTAGAATTAGGTGTATTAAATACTACAGATAAATCATACAATTCCTATATCCTAAAGGGAGATCATGAAATAGCAAATCTTATAGGTAATATATCTACTATGGATGGTGAAGTTTATCTACATCTACATATTAGCGTAGCTAATCATAATAAACAGATATTCGGTGGACATCTTAATTCAGCAATCGTATCAGCAACATGTGAGATGATTATTGATGTTGTTAATGGAGAGATAGATAGAGAATTCAGTGAAGAGATAGGACTGAATTTATTCAAATTCTAGTATAATCAGGGCTGTGATATGACAGTCCTGCTATATTCAACTTATTCAGTAATAAACGTCCAAATTTTTTAAGTACTCTTGGTTTAACGGTAAACAAATCGCTTGACATATGTAACGTTTAGCTGTACTATTACTATCATATATATAAATGAATGAAGGGGTAAAATATATGACTATAAAAGATATTGCTAATGCCGTAGGAGTTACTCCTACTACAGTTTCCAATGTTATAAATGGGAATTATCATAAAGTTTCCCAGAAAACTATAGATAAAGTTCAAAAAGTAATACAAGAATCAGGTTATGTTCCTAATAAAAATGCTAGAGCCCTTGCAAATAATTCATCAAAAATAATTGGAGTCATATTTCCAAAAACAACAGAAGGATTTATGCAAGACCCTTTTCACTCTCAAATATTAACAGGTATTGAGAAGATTGTTGGTGCTAAGAAATATGATCTCATGATAAAATCAATAGATAATTACGAAGAAATCTATGAATTGATGAGAAATTGGAGTGTTGATGGTTTTATAATACTTAGTCTTATAGGGTATCAACTTCCCCAGCTGGAAAAGTTCAAAAATGTTCCCGCAGTTTTTATTGATACCTATTATGAAGAACTTAAATACATAAATATTGGTTCTGAAGATTATCAAGGTGAGTTTAAAGCTGCTAACTATCTATTAGAAATGGGACATGAATCAATAGGGTTTATATCCTATCATATAGATTATCCAAGTGTTATTAGTATGAGACTTAATGGATTCAAGGATGCTGTTGAAAGTAAAGGATTACCATTTGATTATTCTGAGAATGTATTAGAAATAGTAGGATTTGATCCTATTGGTAAAGAATGTGAAAATAAGATACTTGATTTTGTTAAGAATAAAACTGGTATCTGTATTAGCGCCGATATATTAGCCATTGAAATTATGGAATTACTAAGAAGTAAAGGCTACAGCATACCAGAAGATATTTCAATAATTGGATTTGATAATGTGTATTTATCTAGACTTGTCAATCCCAAACTTACAACTATCAATCAGGATATCATTGCAAAAGGGAAAATAGCTGCTGAGAACTTGATTAATATGATAGAAAAAAATAATAAAGAAAAGCCAAATATTAAAATTCCAACAAATCTTATCATAAGAGATTCTGTCAAAAAAATAAATGCTTAAGTAAATAGTATAGTAGGTTGAGTATTAGTAAATATGTTTCTTAAAATTAATTTTTTAAGGGGCATTTTTTATTTTGAGTAACCTAAATAACCCATTTGAAAAATCTTTGTTCTCGTGGTATTATTTTGTATATATAACCAAACCAAAAATGAAAAAAGAATAAACAAATAGTATAATTATTAAGGTAAATAAAAATATATATCTAGGAGGAGAGGTATGTATAAAATAATTATTGTGGAAGATGAAATACCTGTTAGAAATGCTATATGTAATATTATTAAGTGGGAAGAATTAGGTTATGAACTAGTCTATGTTTCAGGTGATGGACAAGATGCATTAACATACATAGAAAATAATCAGATAGATGTTATTTTGACCGATATATGTATGCCTTTTATGGATGGTCTGGAACTGTCTAATGAAGCAAAAAAAATATTACCCACTGTAAAAATTGTTATCATCACTGGATATAATGAATTTGAATATGCACATAAAGCAGTAGAAATAGGTGTTGACCATTATTTATTGAAACCAATAACTGCAAATGAATTTACCAAAATGCTTGTAGAAATAAAAAATGAATTGGATAATGAATTCGCTAAAAAGAGAAATCTAATAGCATTGAAAAAACAAGTAGAAACCCATAAAGACATTCTTCGAGATAAATTCTTGATGAATTTATTATACAATAAAATAAATTCAAATATAATCAGAGAGAAAATCAATAGTCTTGGTATCAAACTAGAAGGAACTAAATACATTGTAGCGGTACTACAACCAGAAAATATAAAAGAAATAGCTGATTCAAACTGGGATTGTGATTATCAATTATTAGAATTTGCTATACTAAACATTTGTAATGAAGTGTTAACTAACTATGGTCAAAACATTTGTATACTAGGGAATGACGACCAGATAATAATATTTTTTGTTAATGATGGACAAGATGAAATAGAGTTTCGAGATACTATTTATGAGATAATGAATAAAATTATTGTATGTGTTGAGAAATTCTACAGCATAGGTATGTATATTGGTGTGGGAGACAACTATGCTGAATTGCAGGATTTGCATTTCTCATATAAAGATGCTTTAAATGCTCTAGAATATAGGGTATTAAACGGAAGTAATAAGATAATTTATAAAATGGATGTTGAAAAGACTTCATCATTCTCTTATCATAAAATTGATGAATATCTTAGGGAATTAGAATATGCCATAAAAATCGGTGGAAATAAAACAGATAAAATCATCGATTATATATTTAGTATCATAATATTTTCCAATGTTCATATATCACAATTTAGAACAATACTTCTTAAGATAACAACTACAATATTGAAGGCTTATGAAGATATTTGCAGTGGATCACCTAATGATGTAATAATTGATTTCAATCAATTTAATGAAGTATTTGGAAAAGAAAGAATAGATGAAGTAAAGACTTATTACAAAAAGCTATGTAAGAATTTATCTAATGAAATAAACAAAGAACGAATAGATATTAAAACCTCTCAGATGCAGAAAGCGTATCAATTCATTTATAATAATTATCAAAACAAGAGTCTCGACATCAACATGATATGTAATCATCTCAATATAAGTTCAAGTTATTTTAGCCGAATTTTTAAAACAGAGACAAATCAAACATTTATGCAGTATCTGACAAAAGTAAGAATGGAAAAAGCTAAAGACCTGCTGATAAATTCAGATTATAAAGTTTATGAAATATCTGAAAAAGTTGGATATGAAGACCCTCATTACTTTAGTTATAATTTTAAGAAGAAGACAGGAGTGAAACCAACACAATATAGAAAAAAAGAGGTGGAATGTTGAAGAATCTACTTATCAAATTAATTGATAGATATAATTTAAAAAGTATTCAGGTACTTATAACATTTTCATTTTCTATATTAATATTTTTTATCATATGTACCATAGCATTTTTGTCTTATCATATAACAGGGACAGTTGTAGAAGAAAATACCAACGAATATGTTTATCAGTTAGTAAAACAAGTTAATAATGATATTGATTATTATCTCAAAACAGTAGAAACCATTGCTGAGAATATACGATATAATAATGATTTAAACGAGTATGTAAGAACTGAAGATCAAGAACTGGAAAAAGATATAATATCAGATTTAAATACATACGTTGAATCAAGAAATGACATTATTAATATTGTTTTCATCTCTAATAAAGGTAAAGTATTTCATAATAATCTACATCTAAAACTAAAAGATGATATGAATTTTGAGGACTTTGAGTGGTATAAGAAAGCAAAGAACGAAGAGAAATTCGTTGTATCAGAATCACATATCCAAAGATTGTTTGAATCAAGATATAAATGGGTTGTTTCATGTAGTACATTACTGAAAAGTCCATATTATGAAGAAAATCTTGGGGTCCTTCTTGTTGATATAAATTATAATCTTATCAATGATATGGTTAGCTCAATAAAATTAGGACAAAAAGGCTACGTGTTCATTGTAGACAATAATGGAGATATAGTCTATCATCCAAAACAACAACTTTTGTACAGTGGTTTGAAATCTGAAGATATGGATACCATATTAAATTCTGAGGACGGTACCAAGACAGTTGTAGAAGATAGAAAAAAGAAACAGTATACGATTACCACATCCAAATATTCAGGATGGAAAGTAGTCAGTTCAGTATATATGGAGGATATATTATCCTATAAACCTAACTTGGATCGATTCTTTTTCATTATGGGAACTCTTGCTATCTTTATCTCTATATTTATATCTGTACTAATATCAAGAAGTATTCTCCATCCAATCAAAAAATTAGTTAATACCATGCATCAAGTAGAAGAAGGTAATCTTGATGTATCAATAGATATAAAAAATGATAATGAAATAGGAGAATTAGCAAAAGCTTTTAATCTTATGACAAACAGAGTTAACAATCTAGTCAATCAAAATAAGAAGATAGAGATAAATAAGAGAAAAAATGAATTGAGAGCATTACAGGCTCAGATAAATCCTCATTTTTTATATAATACTCTGGATTCAATCATATGGATGGCGGAATCAAAGAATTATAAGGCAGTAGTGACTATGACCTCAGCTCTAGCGAAATTGTTCAGGATTAGTATAAGTAAAGGAGAGCAATATATAACTGTAGCTGAAGAGATTGAACACGTAGAGAATTATTTGAAGATACAAAAGATAAGGTATGGCGACCATCTTGATTATCATATTGATGTAGAGGAAGACATCAAACAAAATAAGATTATCAAGCTTATAATACAACCTATAGTAGAAAATGCTATCTATCATGGAATTAAAAATGTTCCTGGTGGTGGTATGATAGATATAAGTGTGAAAAAATATGATAATAAGATATTAATTACAATTGGTGATGATGGAGTTGGTATGACTGAACAAGAAATTAATCTGCTGTTCAGTAAAAATCAAGAGCTACCAAAAGAGAAAAAACTAGGTGGTGTAGGAGTTAGAAATGTTGATAATAGAATAAAGCTGTATTACGGGGAAGATTATGGACTTGAGATTGAGAGTGAGATATATGAAGGAACTACTGTTAAAGCTTGGTTACCAAATATATCCATTATGGGAGGAGATAGCATTTGAAAAAATATATAGTACCCTTAAGTATTTGTATTTCATTAGCGATGTTATTGATAATAGGGTTTGATTTGGCAAAGTCATTTAAACTCCATTCCAAAGAGAAACCTGTAGTATATATGATTGTTAAATCCAGTAAACCAAGTGAAGGTTTTGAATTCTGGGAAATAGTAAAGATGGGAGCTGATGTAGCAGCTATTGAATTAGATGTTGATGTTGTATTTACTGGTCCTGAAAATGAAATTCAAGTTGATGAACAAATCAAATTGATAAGAAATGCTATAAAGCAAAAACCCACAGCAATAGTTTTAGCAGCTACAGATTACAAGAAATTACGTGAAGTGGGACAAGAGGTTATATCCAATGGAATAACATTGATTACTATTGATTCAGAAGTGGATGTTGATACTAATCATAGTTTTATTGGGACTGATAATATTGGAGCAGCTAAAACCATTGCAAAAGAATTAGCCAATATGATAGATAACAAAGGCAGAGTGGCTGTTATGTCATATGTGTATGGAACATCAACATCAATTGAACGAGAAGCAGGTTTTCGAGAAGTTATAAAAGAATATCCTGATATTGATCTTATTGAAGAGACTTGGTATAGTAATGGTTCAATAGATATTGCTTACGAAAAAACAAAAGAAATATTAAAAAAATATCCTGATACAAAAGCTATATTCGGTGCAAATGAAATATGTATAGTAGGAATAGGGAGAGCCATACAAGAATTTGGATTAAAAGACCAAGTTGTTGTAGTAGGATTTGATTCCAATGAAGAGATAGTGAGTAGAATAGAATCGGGTGTCATTGATAAGATAGTGGTCCAGAAACCTTTTAATATGGGATATCAAGGAATAAAAGAAGCTATTAAAATAGCTAATAGAGAAAAAAAACCAGAAGTAATTGATACAGGAGCAGTACTGATAGATAAAAGTAACTTGTATACACCAGAAAATCAAAAATTATTGTTTTCCTTCGAGAACAAAGAGATTGATTAAAAAGATCGCCTTATCAAAGGTGATTTTTTTCTTATAGAAAAGTTCGCTTATCCTCTTTTCTTATGTACATAAATTTCAACTTTCTAAGTAGAATATTCAATTATTTTTTGAAGTAATAATTATATAATCTTATTATAAATTTCCTGTAATTGATGTTTCAAATAACGAGAATAAATAGAAATCCTGCATTTATCTCGTAATTCAAGAAAAATGAAAGGAGTTAAGTATATGGAGGATTCCTTGGTTTTAATGGAAGGTATAGATAAAAGTTTCCCAGGTGTAAAGGCTCTTGATAATTGTAGATTTCAATTATTAAAAGGTGAGATTCATGCTTTAATAGGAGAAAATGGAGCAGGAAAATCAACATTAATGAAAATTCTAACAGGTGTTTTTAAAAAAGATGCAGGAAGAATTTTTTATAAAGGTGAAGACATTGATATCACTAATCCTAGAATGGCTAGGGATTTAGGTATAAGTATAATCCATCAGGAATTGAACCTTATGCCTGATTTGACAGTAGCTCAAAATATTTTTATTGGTAAAGAACCTAAAAAATGTTTGAATCTATTTTTGGACAATAAAGAAATCAATGATAAGGCAAGTGAATTATTGAATCAAATGAACCTTAATATTAGCCCAGATGAAAAGGTAGAGAATCTGTCAGTAGCCAAACAGCAAATGGTGGAAATTGCGAAAGCATTATCCTATAACTCAGATGTACTTATCATGGATGAACCAACTGCTGCATTAACGGAACTGGAGATTGAAGAACTTTTTAGTATTATAAAAGAGTTAAAGGAAAAAGGTGTAGGGATAGTTTACATATCCCATAGAATGGAAGAATTAAAGCAAATATGCGATAGAGTTACAGTAATGCGTGATGGAAGTTATATTGATACAAAAAATATGAATGAGGTAACTATAGATAAAATTATTAATATGATGGTTGGGCGTGAGTTATATGTATCTGCCCTTGAAGAAATTACTCATTCAGATGAAGTTGTATTGGAAGTCAATAACCTGAATCAAGGCAACAAAGTGAAAGATGTAAGCTTTAAATTGAGAAAAGGAGAAATACTAGGCTTTGCAGGGTTGATGGGAGCAGGAAGAACAGAAGTGGCTAGAGCAATATTTGGAGCAGATAAAAAAGATTCAGGAGAAATTATACTGAATAATAAAAAGATACATATAAAATCACCAAAAGATGCAGTAAAAAATGGTATCGGTTATTTATCTGAGGATCGAAAGAGATATGGGCTTGTATTAGGGCTTGATATTGAAACTAATATTGTTATGGCTAATTTCAGTGATTATATTAATCCAATAGGATTTGTGGAGACTGGCAAAACTTCGGATACAGCTACTGAAAGTGTCAAGGATTTAGCAATAAAAACACCGGGTATTTCTCAAAAAGTTAAGAACCTATCTGGAGGTAATCAACAAAAAGTTGTCATAGCAAAATGGCTAACTAGAGATTGTGATATCTTAATCTTCGATGAACCAACTAGAGGTATTGATATTGGAGCGAAAGGTGAGATATATAAGCTTCTTAATGAACTAGCCAGTATGGGAAAATCAATTATAATGATTTCTTCAGAATTACCTGAGATACTTAGAATGAGTCATAGAATCATTGTAATGTGTGAAGGAAGAATAACAGGTGAGCTTAATAACGAAGAAGCTACCCAAGAAAAGATTATGCAGTATGCAACTGCAAGATAGATATACTTTATAGATTATAATAAGCTAACTAATTATATGTGGAGGTAGAGAAATGGATAAGATTGAATTAAAGAAAAAATTATTTAATTCAAATACTACTCAAAAAATATTGGCATTCAGTAGTTTGATATTGCTATTAATTATTTTTTCTATTGCATCACCTAACTTTTTTACTGGAACGAATATAAAAGGTATATTGCTGGCAACGGCGGTTAATGGTGTATTAGCTGTGGGAGTTACTTTTGTTATTATAACAGGTGGGATTGACTTATCAATCGGAACGGTTATGACATTTTCTTCAGTAATCGCTGGAGTAATAATATCTATGTGGGGGCTGCCTATATGGATAGGTCTTTTAGGAGCAATATTAGCAGGAAGTTTATGCGGATTTGTTAATGGTTTCAATGTTGCAAAATTTCGAATACCTGCATTTATTGCTACACTAGGAATGATGATGATAACCAAGGGATTATCTCTTGTAATATCTAATGCCAAACCCATATATTTTACTGGTGCTAAAGGAATATTTATAGATAAATTCTCAGATATATCTACTGGTACAATTATGGGAATACCTAATGCGGTTATTATTCTATTCGTAGTTGCAGGTATCGGTGGCATTCTCTTAAATAAAACTTTACTTGGAAGATACACTTTCGCTATCGGCAGTAATGAAGAGGCTACTAGATTATCAGGAATCAATACTGATAAATGGCTGATAATTATACATACACTAACTGGAGCTTTTTGTGGTGTAGCTGGAATATTGATGGCTGCAAGACTTAACTCAGCTCATCCTGCATTAGGTCAAGGGTATGAACTTGATGCTATTGCAGCGGTAGTTATTGGTGGAACTTCACTTAGTGGAGGTAAAGGAACGATTTTAGGTACTATCATTGGTGCATTTATTATGAGTGTGTTGATTAATGGACTAAGGATATTGTCTGTTCCCCAAGAGTGGCAGACAGTGGTTACAGGAATTATTGTTATTGCTGCGGTAGTTGCTGATGTTGCTAGAAAAAATAAAAAATAAAAATAATTAATCTTAAGGAGGAGTTTTATGAAGAAGTTAATTTCATTATTACTGATTATTTACATGATGAGTGTTGTAGCAGGTTGTAGTTCTAAGGATACAAAGCCTAGTAATTCTGGTAATGACAATGGTGATTCAAGTAGTGAAGAAAAGATATATATACCTGTAATATCAAAAGGATTCCAACATCAATTTTGGCAAGCAGTTAAATTAGGGGCAGAAAATGCTGCAAAAGATTATAATGTAGAGATTACTTTTGAAGGTCCAGAATCAGAAGCTATGGTTGATAAACAGATAGAGATGTTAGAAGCTGCATTAAGTAAAAATCCTAGTGCTATATGTTTAGCAGCTCTTGATAGTCAAGCGGTTATACCATTACTAGAACAAGCAGATGAGAGAGGTATTCCTATTATAGGATTTGACTCAGGTGTAGATAGTGAAATTCCTATTGCTACAGCGGCAACTGATAATATTGCAGCAGCAGCAGAAGCAGCTGATAAAATGGCAGAACTTATTGGTGGTGAAGGTGAAATCGCATTAGTTGTTCATGACCAGACTAGTCGTACTGGTATAGACAGAAGAGATGGTTTCAAAAATAGAATCGAAGAGAAGTATAAAAACATTAAAATTGTAGATATTCAATATGGAGATGGAGACCAATTAAAATCTACAGATATAGCTAAATCCATTATTCAAGCTCATCCAAATATCAAAGGTATGTTTGGTGCTAATGAAGGTTCTATCATCGGTGTACTTAATGCAATAAATGAACTTGATAAAGTTGGAGATATAGTAGTAATAGGATATGATTCAGGCAAGCAGCAACAAGAAGCCATTAGAAATGGTCAACAAGCAGGAGCAGTAACACAGGACCCTATCGGTATTGGATATAAAGCTGTTGAAGCTGCAGTTAAAGCTATTAATGGTGAAGAAATAGAGAAGAATATAGATACAGGATTCCATTACTATGATAAAACTTCAATTGATTCAGATGAAATAAAAGCATTATTATATGAATAAGAAACATTAGTAAGAGATATTAAACTAGCCAGAGAGCATCTTAAGTTCTGGCTAGTTTTTTTAAGAAACAATGGTTAATTTGAGTATATAAACTACCCCTGTTCACAATAATAATTATATGATAAAATAAAATAACTGCTGATAATAAGGTAGAGTATTGATAAATGTTCGGGGATTACTAATAAAATACAAAGGAGACAACAGATGGAACGACTAAAAGATTTCTTTGAGAAACATTGGAGGGCTGTAGTTATATTTATTGCAATATTGTACATGGGGATAGGTTTATTTCAACTTATAACTGATATAGAACTTGATCCATCTAAAACTAAAAACGCAGGAACATTCTTAATGGTTCTTGCATTAGCAGTATTTGTATACGGTAAAAGAGTAGAAAAAATGGCTATAGAGAAAGAGAAACAAAAAGAAGAAGATGAAAACATAGATTAATTTGAGTCTCACAATACTTTTAAAAATAAGGTGTGAAAAGGAGCTGGAAGATAATATTAATCTTGAAGGCAATAATCGGGAAAATATATTCCTGATAATATTGATATTTATTGAGAGATTACTGGGTATTATGGAAAGTATTATTATGAAATGTGTATTCATTTGACTGAGGATAGCATAGACAGATTAAAAAAGAAGCTGGATTATAATTTTTGGGGGTGCAAGAATTGAAAGTTATAGAAGTCAATAATTTGGTTAAAAAATATGGGGACTTAACAGCAGTAAATAATATTTCTTTTTCTGTAAATCAAGGTAGTATATGTGCAATACTCGGTCCTAATGGCTCTGGTAAGACTACTACTATCAAAAGTATATGTAATCTTATAATTCCAGATGAAGGTAATATTAAACTTTTTGGTAAAGAAAATAAAAAAGCTATAGATAAGGTAGCAGCCCTTTTTGAGGGAACAAGAAATCTTTATTGGAGACTGACACCAAGAGAAAATCTTAGATATTTTGCTGGTATCAGAGGATTAGGTGGCAAGAAAATAGAAAAAAAAATAGACGAATTACTCGATAGATTTGATTTAAAAGATAAAAAAGATACTGTAGTAAATAATTTATCAAGGGGAATGAGGCAAAAAGTAGCTATCGCTATGACATTAATATGTGATACAGAGATTATTATATTAGATGAACCTACACTTGGATTAGATGTTAAGAGTTTTATGGAAATAAAAGACATGTTGAGATATATAGCTGGTAATATGAAAAAAACAATTCTTCTAAGTACTCATGATATGAATCTGGTTGAAGAAGTTTGCAAAGATATTATCATATTGAATAGAGGCAATATAATCGCACAAGATACAATGGAGAATCTGTTGGATATGTTTAGAAGTATGACTTATGAAATTAGTTTACAAGATACTATCACTGAAGAACAAAAAGAATACCTATCCAAGTTAGAATATGAATTTTATCTTATTAATAATGGAGACGCCCTTGAAATAGATATATCAGATTCAGTGGAAATATATAAGATAATAGATATTTTGAAAGTGAAAAAGATATTAATAAGAGAGGTAAAACAGAAGAATATTAACTTTGAAAGAGTATATCTAAATCTTACCAGTGGGGAGGGAAAATAAATATGAAGCTGTTTTATTTATTTAAGGTATCTATTGAAAAATCTTTTAAAGATGTGATTAGATACAAATTCAATACAATTTCTAGTGTGCTAAGCTTATACTTTCTTTTTATTGCTTTGTTTTTAGGAGTGAAGGTATTTGGTTCTACTATGAATGTAAGTCCTATCAAACTGGGGAAAACGATAGAAGGATTTGTAATTGGGTATTTTCTTTGGACTATAATGCTTATGGTATATGAAGATACGGCATACAGTATAACCAATGATGCCAATAGAGGTACATTAGAGCAAATAAGTATGACGAATCAAGGATTACATAAGGTATTGATTGTAAGGAGTATAAGCAATTTAATAATAAACTTGTTAATCTGCTTTGTAGTCTTATTAACGATTATGGAAACAACCAATTATTGGTTAGATATTAATGTACTTCAATTATTAATAATAATATTATTAGGGATTTTTAGCATGTTTGGGATTGGGCTTATATTCGGAGGATTAGCACTTATTTTTAAGAGGGTTCAATCCTTATTGAATGTGATTCAGTATTTTCTCATTGCTCTAGTTATAACAGGTCAAGGATCATTGAGTAAATTAGCAGCATCTATATTACCATTTAGACCAAGTATTGATAAAGTGTATGCAACAACATTAATAGGGAATAAATTATCTGATTACCCAGCTAGTGATTATATAATACTAATAGCTAATTCAATTGTTTATTTTACTATTGGGTTAATAGTATTCAATCAATGTAGTAAGATAGCAAGAAAGAGAGGTTTGCTGGGGCAATATTAATCTTAATATAGATTTTAAAAAAGCTGATGGTTCTTGTTAACTATCAGCTTAATTTAATTTATTCAATTGAGAATACTTATAAAATAATCTAAAAAACATAAAAACTAACTTGACAAATTATATGTAGATAAGTTAGTATAATTATATAAAAACATAAAAAAAATATTATTTTATGTATATTAATAATATTATACAGATTATTACGTAGTTGTATATGTAATATTAATATTCTACTAATAAATTAAAAGAGATATATTAAATGTTTATCAATCTCTTTTTATACTGAATTATTCTGAAACTATTCTTACATTATGCTTGCTCTAGCTGATATTTTTCATAACTATATCTTTATTATTGACTTATTATTTCCCAAATGATACTGATTCTGTACTCTTTTTTAATTTCATATTTTTTACTGTAGTGAGCTTTTCGTCCTAAAAAATTTTAGGATTTTCGGAAAAGTTTTGTTAGTATACTAATTTTTAATACTATGGTTTTAATGTTGAGTGGGTATATCAAATATCTTCTTATACTTTAAAATAAAAAATTATGAAAGGGGAAAAAAAATGAAAAAAATATTAATGATTTTGCTAGTTCTTACTATGTTATGTTCCATAACAGCATGTAATAAAACTGAAGAAACTGGAGGAGGAAAAGTTTCAGGTCATGTTACAATAGGAACTCCTAATTTTAATGGAGATTTTATTGATGGATGGGGTAATAATTCTTATGACGGCAGTATTCGAAAATTTGTATTTGGTGGTGCCAGCAATAGTCCAGCTGGATTGATGACAAGTAATATAAAAGGAGAAATTGTATTAAATTCAATTACAGATTCAAGAGAAACAAGTGATGATGGATTAGTTCATACCTTCAAATTAAAACCAGATTTAGTATATTCAGATGGAACTCCATTAACTGCTGATGATGTTGTATTTACATATAAATTCTATCTAGATGCTGATGCAATAACAGAAGCTGGAGGATCTACTGATTATCCTGAATACCTAGAAAAAGTAGAAAAAGTAGACGATCTAACTGTAAAATTCACTTTATTAGATAAATATTATGCTACTGATAGTCTAGTGTTTATAGAAAATATCATATGTGAAGAGTGGGCAACTAAAGATAAACCAGAAGATAAGACTATTCAACAACATGTTAAAGATAGTTTGATTAATAACCCTCTAGGTTATGGTCCTTATAAGATTGTAGAATATAAAGAAAATCAATATGTTAAACTTACTGTAAATGATAAGTTCATAGGAGATGTGGATGGAGATAAACCTAAGATAAAAGATGTTATAGTAAAAGTTATATCAGAAGAAACAAAGCTTGATGAATTATTAACAGGAAATGTAGATGTTTTACCAGGATCAGTAAAAGCAGAAAATATTGATGCAGTAAAAGCTGACTCGGATAAATTTAGTTTTTGTCATTACCCAAGACAAGGTTATGGGCATCTTACTTTCCATAATGACTTTGCTCCAGTAAATCACAAAGAAGTTCGTCAGGCAATATGTTATACAATTGATAGAAAAATATTCCGTGAAGCATTCTTAGGTAAATATTCTGTAAGTACTGATGGACCTTATACTTTAAACTATTGGATGATAGATGAAAAATGGGTTGATGATAATTTGAATAAGTATACAGCTAATAAAGAAAAAGTTGATGAGATATTATCAGGAGCTGGCTGGGCTAAAGGTTCTGATGGTATTTGGGCAAAAGGTGATGAGAAACTTGAAATAGAAGTTCTAGTACCAGGGCAAGATTGGGCAGATTGCCTTAACCTGACAATTGGTAAAACAGGAGAAGAATATGGTATAAAATTCAATATCTCTCTTATTGATTGGGCAATATTCTTGAACCACTACTATGGTAAAGAAATCTCTGATATAAATGAAAGAAAATATCATATGTTTGCATTAGCTTCTTCGCCAGCTATAGTTTTTGATGGATATGGCAGCTGGCATTCTGACAATGTTGCCAGTCCTTGGGGAAGCGCTATAAGTGCCAATACAGCTCGTTTTGTCAACGCAAAGAATGATGAATTATTAATGACTATGAGAACTGCAGATAGTGATGAAATATATCAAAAAGCATATAGAGAATGGGTAAAATTAACAAACGAAGAAATGCCAATATTACCTTTATATTCTAATGATTATCATGATCTATACAATAAGAGAATAAAAGGATTTGAAACTAACGCATTCTGGGATTGGGTACCTGCTCTTATAAAATGTACAGTTAAATAATTTTATATATTTTTTAGTCCCTATCCATAGGATAGGGACTATTAGAAAAGGATGGTAAGATGGAAAATGTAGATATGAAATCACAAGCAGTTTATAAAAAACCAACTTTCATGGAAAAATACTCCTCTCTTATTAAGTATATACTTAAAAGATTATTATTGATGATACCTGTAATTCTGATTATATCATTAATTATATTTACGATTGTTGAATTTATGCCGGGTGATCCTTTGAATGCTTTTTTAAATCCTGAACAGCTTACAGGTACAACTGAGGAAATATTACAGAAAAGACAATTCTTTATAGAAAAACTCGGGCTTAATGACCCATTTATTGTCAGATTTTTCAGATGGTGGGGACAGATTTTAAGAGGTGAATTCGGATACTCTGTTATAAAAAATAGACCTGTAAAAGAATTTATTGGAGAGCATTTTATGAATTCATTTAAAGTTAATCTATTTGGCTTTGCACTTGCTTTTATTATTGCTATTGTTGTAGGAATTAGATCAGCAGTTAAGAGAAATTCAATATTTGATAAATTTTGGACTGTATTTTCTATAGCAGGAATATCATTACCAAGATTTTTTATGGCTATGTTATTAATTTTTATTTTCTCAATAACTCTTGGATGGTTACCAATATCAGGAATGAGTGACCCTCTAGGATTAAGACCTGGATACCAATACTATATTTTACCAGTATCAGTTATCACTTTAGCATCACTTGCACCATTGATAAAATATGTTAGAAATTCAATGTTAGAGGTATTGAAACAAGATTATATAAGAACAGCAAGAGCTAAAGGGTTAGGCGAAAAAGTTGTCATCTATAGACATGCATTCAGAAATGCACTTATACCTGTTGTTACTTTGCTTGGAGCTTATATACCTGCATTATTTGGTGGATCCATTATTGTTGAGAAGATATTTGTATGGAATGGTATAGGAAGTTTGATAAGAGATTCATATACTTTCAGAGATAGAAGTGTACTCATAGTAGCTTTAACTTTCTTTGCTTTATTGACATTGTTAGGGAATCTTATGCAGGATGTTGGTTATTCACTAGTTGATCCTAGAGTTAGAGAAGGAGGTAATAAGTAATGACAACTAAGGATGTAAAGGGTAAAGAACAAATATTATCTCCAACTAGGCTTATGTTTTTGAAATTTCGAGCAAATAGGCTGGCAATGTTTGGTTTTTGGACTTTTTTAGCTATTGTGGTAATTGTATTAGTTTTTACAATATATACAAAAGTAATTAATTATGATTTTGCTAATTTAAGTCAGATTGGTGAAGGTTCTTATACAGCTCCTAATAGTAAATATTGGTTTGGTACTGATAAATATGGAAGAGATTATTTCTACAGGGTCATAACTGGTGGATACATAGCTTTACAAGTAGCATTATTATCTACCTTATTAACTATTGGAATTGGTGTAGTTGTAGGTGCTATTTCTGGATATTTTGGTGGTATTGTAGATGTTATTTTAATGCGAATCGGAGAAATAGTTATTTCTTTTCCTTTTTTAGCATTAGCAATTGCAGTAAGTGCAATTTTTATTGATTATCCAGAAGAAATTAGACTATACATAATGATATGTATCATTGGTTTATTAAGCTGGCCTGGGCTGGCTAGGATGGTTAGAGCCCAGATTTTATCACTGAAGGAGCAAGAATTCATGACTGCAACAAAAGTACTTGGTATCTCTACACGTCAGCAAATAACCAAACATCTGATTCCAAACGTAATTGCTTATGTAATAGTATCAGCAACTATTACTTTTGCATCTTCTATAATGCTAGAGGCTTCCTTATCTTATTTAGGACTTTCAGTAACTGAGCCTGTCGCCACATGGGGAGGTCTTCTTCAAAGAGCATCCTCATCAGTAGTTATGAGAAATTATTGGTGGTTGTGGCTATTCCCTGGAATATTACTATTTCTACTTGTAATGAGTGTAAATCTGATTGGTGAAGGACTTAGAGATGCAGTTGACCCTAAATCAGAGATAATTAAAAAGAAAAATGTTTTCGTTAGACTATTTGGCAGATTCTTTAGTAAACCATTTGGAGGTGCAAAGGGTGAACAAAGTATTAGAGGTTAATAATCTATGTACATATTTTTTTACAGATAAAGGAACTGTGAAAGCAGTAAATGGTGTAGATTTTATAATAGAAGAAGGTAAAACACTTGGTATAGTTGGAGAATCTGGTAGTGGTAAATCAGTAACCGCCATGAGTATTTTGAATCTAGTAGAAAATCCAGGTGAAATCGTAAACGGGGAAATAATTTTTGAAGGAGTGAATTTAGTTGATCTTAATATGAAGGAAATGAGGAAGATAAGAGGAAACAATATATCTATGATATTCCAAGAACCTATGACATCTCTCAACCCTGTATTAAGAATTGGAAAACAATTAATTGAACCAATTATGCTGCATCAAAACTTAACAAAAGATGAAGCATGGATAAAGGCTATAGACCTTCTTAGAAGTGTAAAAATTCCCACACCAGAAAGAGTAATTAATTGTTACCCTCATGAATTTTCTGGGGGCATGCGTCAAAGAGTTATGATTGCAATGGCATTAGCCTGTAGACCTAAGTTACTTATTGCTGACGAGCCGACAACTGCGTTGGATGTAACAATTCAAGCTCAGATTTTCAAGCTTATGAATCAACTGAAAGATACTCTAAATACTGCTATAATGTTTATAACCCATGATTTAGGCGTAATAGCTGAATTAGCAGATGATGTTGTAGTCATGTATTGTGGTCAAGTTGTTGAAAGGGCTCCAGTTGAAAAGATATTTGGTGATAAGGATTATGAGCATCCTTATACAGGGGGTTTATTAAAATCTATTCCGAAACTTGATAAGGATGTAGAAAAACTTGAACAAATAGAAGGCAGTGTTCCTCACCCACTTAACTTGCCAAAAGGATGTAAATTTGCTCCAAGATGCAAGTATGCAACCGACAAATGCAATGAAGAAATGCCAGAATTAAAAAAGGTGGAAGAAGATCATTTTGTAAGATGTTTCTATCCAGAAATGGGGAAGGATAATGAATAAAAATATAATCGTAGAAACTCAAGGATTAAAATTATATTTTCCAACTGGGGAAAAAGATAAGGATAAAAAACCATTATCAGTTAAAGCTGTTGATGGAGTGGACTTACAGATATATGAAGGGGAAACATTAGGATTAGTAGGAGAATCTGGTTGTGGTAAATCTACAATTGGTAGAACGATACTTAAATTATATAAATCAACTGAAGGTACCATTAAATATAGAAATAAAGATATTACTGATTGGTCTGTAAAGCAGATGTTACCATTACGTAAAGAGATGCAGCTAATTTTTCAAGATCCATATTCATCGTTAAATCCTAGAATGACAGTTGGGCAGATTATTGGAGAGGCATTAGTTGCTAATGGAATGTATAAGAAAAAATCCACTGAATTAGAGGAATATGTTATGGAAATCATGGAGACATGTGGACTTGATAGTTATATGATTCACAGGTATCCTCATGAATTTTCAGGAGGGCAGAGACAAAGAATTGGTATTGCTAGAGCACTTGCATTAAATCCAAAATTTGTTGTGTGTGATGAGGCAGTATCTGCTCTTGATGTTTCTATACAATCTCAGATTATTAATTTATTGGATAGTTTACAGAAAAAATATGGAATGGCTTATTTATTTATATCCCATGACTTAAGTGTAGTAAAACATATTAGTGATAGAATTGCTGTTATGTATCTTGGAAATTTCGTTGAATTAGCAACTAAGGATGAATTATATAATAATCCTTTACATCCTTATACGAAAGCTCTGCTATCCGCTATACCTGTCACTGATTTAGAAATAATAAAGAATAAGAAAAGAATAGTATTAGAGGGTGATATCCCATCTAATGTTAATCCACCATCAGGGTGTAAGTTTCACACACGATGTCCTATTGCAACTGACAAATGTGTAAAAGAGAAACCACAATGGGAAGAAGTTTCAAAGGGGAGATATGTTGCTTGCCATTATAAAGGAGCTGATATCAATTAATATTGAGGATAATGATTCAAGGGGTACTAAAGTAAGGAAAAAAGAAGATAGTAGTCTTAATGGAACCAAACTAGAGAGAGGTGATACTACCGCTATAATTATAGCAGCACTTACTACAGTTCTTCCATTTGGATTAGGAATCTTTTTAATATATCTAATTTTTATAAAAATTCTCTTTAAAATATAATTTTTCAGTTCTTGTATTAATTAATTTAATGCAAGAACTTGTTTTTTATTTTATATAATAAACTAAAAAACTTAATATTGCAAAAAAAACATAAAAAGTAATCTGAAAATACATACACACCACACACATATATATATAATTACAATAAATAATGCTTGTATTATTTGTAAAAATAAAATATAATAAATATATAAGAAAATTTAGAATTAATAAATTAGTTGTAGAAATATAAACATATATATTTATTTATCATATAATCTATTATCATTAACATCTCTGGGCTTTGCGGAAGTAAATTCCAAATGCAATATCAAATTTTTAATTATAATTAGTTTTATCATATGTATTAGATATAAAATTCCCAAAAAAATTATTTGATAATAAAATAATATAATAATAAAAAAGATATAAATAAAAAAATATAAAAATATAATTTGCATATATATTATATATAATGCTAAAAAGTTAAGTGGATGAATGGAGCTGTTTACATATGCTAAAAGAGTATCTAAGGAGATATGTCAAATATCTAAGACCATTTATAAATTATGAAGTTATGATTTTTATTATTCTAGGGCTAAGTTCATTGATATCTTTAGTTAACCCATTATTATTCAAGGTTATCATAGATAGAATTTTAATTCTAAAAGAAGTTGAATTATTAAATTATGTAATAGGTATATTCTTATTCTTTTTTATAATAAATCTTTTGATGTCATTTTGTAATGGTTATCTTAATCTATATGTAAATCAATCCATAGCTAAAAATATTAGAAATGATTTAGTGAATCACCTGCAAAAATGTAAACTACATGTTTTGGAAAATATCAAAGTAGGTGATGTAGTAAGCAAGAGTATTGATGATGTTAGTACAGTGACAGGGTTCATGACAGATACTATCATATCAATAATAAATAATTTGACAAATGTTATAATTACAGCTCTAGTTATGTTCTATTTCAGTTGGAAATTATCATTGATAGGTATATTATCAGTTCTTATTCAAACTTATATATCAACAAGATATGCCAAAAAAGTAAAAATCAATCAAGAAGAGATTAGAGAAAAAGCGTCTGTACATATTAGTTTTTTAAAACAAATTATGTCTAGTATAAAAATAATTAAGGCTTACAGTAAAGAAGAAGCCAATTCCGAGGAATACGATAGTTTATTAAAAAGAATAATTCACCTAAGTTATGATAGGTTCTTAATAATTTTTAAGCATAGCAGTTTTGTATCCTTGGTGTCTTTTGTAAGCTCTATGTTAATTTTTATTATTGCTATATATGAGATATATAAGGGAAATATGACCGTAGGGGTATTCTTTGTTTTTGATACTTTGGTTGAACGATTCAATCAATTTTCTAGTGCACTTATAAATATAAATATTAATATACAGAATGTCATAGTAGCATTTGGCAGGATAGAATCTATTTTTAATATGAAGAAAGAGGACAACATATTATTAAATGAAACTATAGAAGGTTCTGATATCATTGTGGACAACCTTAGTTTTAAATACGAAGCAGATAGTGATATTGATGTGATAAAGAACCTTTCATTACAATTTAAAAAAGGCAGTAAATATGCAATAATCGGTGAAAGTGGAGAAGGAAAATCAACCATATCCAATTTACTAATACGTTTGTACGACATTGAAGATGACAAAGGAAATATCATAATAGGAAATAAGAACATAAAAAATATTAATATTTATAAACTCAGGCAAAAAATCAGCGTAGTATTTCAAGAAGGTTATTTGATAAATGGCAGTATTGAAGAAAACATATTATATGGAAACAGTAATGTGGAAGAAAGATATTTCCAGAAAATTTTGGAACTATGTTATATACAAGATTTTATCATTCAATTGCCCAATGGAATACAAACTATAATTGGAGAAAATGGCTTCAATCTATCAAGCGGACAGAAACAAAGAATATGTATAGCAAGAAGTCTTCTCAGAAATTCTGACATATACATTTTCGATGAATCATTTTCTAATCTTGATAAAAAATTGGAAAGTAAGATATACAATAATATATTAAAAGAATTCCAGGATAAAACAATAATATTTATAATACATAACTTGGACTTGATAAAAGGAATGAATAACATCTGTGTATTGAAAGAAGGTAATATTGAAGCTATTGGAAGTAGTGATGAGCTTATGAGAAAGTCAGAGACATACAAGGAATTATTGGATAGGGGGAAAAACATTGGATAATAAAAAAATGATTATAGCAGTTAAAGTATTGTTTGTACTTTGTTTTATACTAACCTGTCTTTTCTTGATAGGTCTGAATATGCTGAAAATACAAGAGAAATACATTGTTAATGGTAAATTCTTTGGAAGCGGTGAAGATACATATTTTATGACTAATATCCTTAACGATAACAGTTTAGGAGAAGTTAATGAGACACTTTCATTTCTGACATATGATTTTTATTTGGATAGTGAATATGAAGGGATAATTATTGAAAAAAATGAAAGTGAACTTGGTCTTGAAGAAGGAGATGTAATTAGATATAAGATACAGTTTCAACCAAATGTCAATACATTTGATCCAGACAAATTATATGAATTTCAAGTGAGTAAGGATGAAAAAAGTCTGCTGTCAATACTACTTGAAAAATCTGGGCTATAAAATAATAGTTCTATTCATTGCTGGCTAATCCTTAAATATAAATTAAGATTAGTTAATAAACATGGTTTCATAACATTATCTTTTTAATAGTATACATATTTTATCGGATAATCTTATGAAATTATGTAAGGAAGGAGGTGCAGTAATATGTTACCAAAACCTAACATAATCAAAATGCCTAATGCTTCTACAAATATGTTTATGGGTTTGAATGGATGCGGTAGTGGATACAGTTCTAAAGCTGCTCAACTTACTGCTCTAGGTACTTGTCAAACTTCTTATTCATGTCATCCCGTATCAGGCGATAACTGTGTAGATTCAAGCTATAGTTCAGGATGCGGATGGACATTAGGAATTGGAGCAGGCGGTGCTGCTGTAGGAGCTGGTGTTACAGTTGGTATTGCAATAACATAATGATTAGCTGATTACACATACTCTCAGGATTATTATATCCTGAGAGTAATGTAAGAACGTTTTAAAAAATATGAGGTGATACTTATTCAAAAAGCTATCAAACAAATAAAAGGTAAAGATGATTATGTATATATTATACTATATATTATTCCGTTTTTTTATGTTGATATATATGGTTTGCTATTCTTAATATCAGCTATCAGTATATTATTATTAATGAGATTCAATAAAAAAGTATACATGAAAAAAGGTTACATACAATGGGTGGATAGCATATATATAATATTTAGCATAATAGGATGTTATCTCATTACAATTTTACTTGACTTAGGGTATTTTAATGAAGGATTAGTCATAAATGGGATTAATCTAATACCTTCATATATACTTGCTTATTATTTTATAATACCTATTATTTATATGATAATAAGACAACCAATATATTTAAAAAATATGTGGAAGATCAATTTTAAGATAGGTCTATTTACAATACTTATATGTCTACCTAATATTATAACTAGTATAGTAAGAATTATTGTTGGTGCCTATAATTATATTTCACCTGATAATCTAATTCAAAATATATTTCAATTTATTTTTATGGCAGCTTTATTGGAAGAATTGTTTTTTAGAGGATTCTTATACAATTTTTTTAGAGATATAATTGGTAAGACTAGTTCTACAATCATAACTTCACTTATATTCACATTTTGGCATATGTCACTAGTTATTGATGCGTTTAACAATTATTCAATGGGAGCAATCTACAATCTAATTGCTATTATGGTTTTAGGAATAACTAATTGTTTGATAATAGAAAGAACTAAAAGTATTATCCCATGTATTGTTTTTCATGCAGTCATAAATGGGACATTCCTAAATTTGATATTACTATTTGTAAATTAATGGATTCATGGATAGGAGGATATTATGAATAAGAATTTGGTACCAGAAGTGAAAACAATCAATTGGAAGGGAGAGGGGGATTATGCAGTAGTCAATAACAATTTTGAAAAATTACTTCTAAATAAATCCGTAAAACTTGTGCTTGAATTAATCAATGGTATAAATACTATTGATGATATCAATAACATTTTGATAAATGAATATAAAGATACTGACGAACCTCATTATATTGAAGAAATAGTTGAGGAATCAATACAATTATTGATTGACAATAACATTATTAATATGAAAGAGGATGAAATAGATGGGTGGTTACAATACGAATAACATTCTACTGATTAATCTACCGATTCAAACTTATCTACAAAAAGATTTTTCTAGTGATACACAATATAATCCATCTTTAGGTCTGATTTCACTTGGAACATGGCTGGAACTTAATGGTTACTTAGCAACTGTAATTGATTTATGCTATCATAGAATGCCTTTCAAAGAGGTAATTCACAATATTGAACAGCTGCAGCCAATTTTAATTGGTATTTCGGTGTACACAGAAAATATTGATTTAGCAAAACTATTTGCTGAAAAAATAAAGTCGGTCTATCCCCATGTACCAATTGTATTAGGTGGACCTCATCCCACACTTGTACCAGAAGATGGCATAGAATCTCAATATGTTGATTATATTATTAGAAAAGAAGGGGAATCAACCATGCTTGAATTGGTTGAAGCCATAGAGACCAACGAGCGTCTCATAAAGCTGGAGGATATAGACGGATTAGTGTTTAAAAGAGATGGAAGGATTATTAAGAATAAGCTTAGAAAACAATGTACAGATCTGGATATAGCCCCACTAGTAAAAAGAGATTTGGTAGATATATCAAAGTATAAAGAAATAATAAACATATTTACAAGCAGAGGATGTCCTGGCAGATGCATTTATTGTTCAGCAACAACATTATCTGGAGCTACATATAGAGTAAGAAACATAGAAAATGTATTCATGGAAATAGTTATGATGCGAGCATTATTGAATACAAAAGTAATGAAAATATATATTGTTGATGATACATTCACCGCTATTCCTGATAGAGTTAAAAAATTCACTGAACTAATGAGTGAATATGACCCTGACATCTATTGGCATTGTGAATCAAGAATAGACGTGATGTCAGAAGAATTACTCAATCTCATGTCAGAAAATAAGTGTATAGCTATACAATATGGGATTGAGAGTGCCAGTCAAGAAGTTTTGAATAGCATTAGGAAAGGAATAAATCTTACCAAAGCAAGAAAAATAATTGATTATACTTACAAGAAAAAGATATTCCTTTGTCTATCTTTCATGGTAGGTCATTTCTGCGATACCAAAGACACCATGGAAGAAACATATTTATTTATAAAAGAGATGTATGAAAAATATAGAGCCGAAATTGCACTGTCATTTAATACTCCTTTTCCTGGAACATGGCAGCATACTCATAAAGACGAACTTGGATTAGAAATAACTGCTAGCAGATACAAACAATATTCTTTATTGGATCCTATCGTTAAAACTGATAACTTTACTGTTAACGACCAAAGGGAAATATTCTATAAATCATCAAAATATCTAGCTAGAGCTGTAAAAATAGAAAGTTTGAAAAGAGAGTGGGTAAAATGATAAATAAAATAATTCTAAGAACTACATCCAACTTGAGTTTTTGTGGAGAAATAGTTACTAATAACCTGTTAAATGAAAAGGGAGCATTATTGAAGACCAGCCCAAAATCAGATATCAAGATATGGTGTCCCATTGATGAAATAAAGACTATCATATATCCAGATGGAAAAAAAGTTGAAGGGGAGGATATAAAAAATGAACTTAGATTATGATAAAGTCTATACATTGGATAATGAGTTTGAAATAATAGAAAAAGATAATAAATATTTGTTTATTGATTATAATAATGTCAATTGGCTTAGAACTAATTCCACTGGAAAAGAAATATTGAATAGATGTGATGGAAAAGAAACCTTGCAAAACGTTATACAGCAAATATCAGAATTATATTCCTTTGGAACTGATTTTCTAAAAGAACAATTCAGCGATTTCTTGAAAGAAGCTATCAATAAAGAATTGTTATTGGAATCAGGTCATTCCAAGACTATTTTGGAACCAGCTTCGGCAGAGTATCCTAATGATGTATGGATACATGTTACAGAAAAATGTAATCTAAGATGTCCATTTTGTTATTCCAATTCAACATGTGCAGATGTGGAGCAAGAAGAGGTTAATATTGATGCTGTAATAGATTTTCTAGAAAAAATACCGAAAGATTATCGTAGTACAGTTTTAATCAGTGGAGGAGAACCATTTTTATTTGGGGGTTTACCAACATTGACAAAAAGATTGAATGAACTAGAATACAAGAATATTGTAATAATAACTAATGGTACTGTTGGTAATGAAATATATAAGGAAGTCTTACCTAATATCCATTCATTACAAGTATCTGTTGATGGTACCCAAGGAGAATATCATGAAAAAACAAGAGGTAAAGGTTCGTTTGATAAGATGGTAAAAAGCCTTAAATTAGCTAGAGAATTTAACATTAAAAGATTGATTATTTCATTCACACCTACTAAATATAATATAAGTAATCTGCCGGAAATACCAAAGTTTGCATATGAACATGATATAGATAGTATTCATCTGACTAGATTAATGCCTGTCGGCAGAGGAGTAGACAACAAACCAGTCATTGAATCAGATCCTGATGAATATGAAACAAATGTAAGAGAATTTATGAAAAACATGGAAAGAATCAATAGACGTATCCATTATATTAGGGAGACAGAAGAGTTTTTCCTAGAAGAGGATAAGAAGAGAAAATATGTTGAACTATCCATGGCAGCGGATCAATCAAAGAAAGTTATTAATAGGCATAAAGTTACTAATTGCAGTCTAGGATGCGGGACTATAAGTATCAGTAGTGACAATAACGTGTATCCATGTCCTTCTCTTCAACATGAAGAATATAGATTAGGAAATATATTAGATGATGATATGGAAGATATTATGCAAAAGGGTAAAGAAGTAGCATATAAATACTCTGTAGACAATATATCAACATGTAAAGATTGTAAAATGAGATATTTTTGCGGTGGAGGTTGTAGAGCTTGTGCTCTTGGTAATGAAGGTAATATTGATGGAGAAGATCCTTTGTGTGAATATTATATGAAAGCTATGCTTGAGATAATATGGAACTATACAAGACCTATCATTGATAAAGAGGGGGCATAACATGAACAATCTAAATCTAAGGAATGTCATATCTCATGATATGGATTTCAAGTACCCTGTATGGCACCCCTATTCATCAGTCAATAAAGATTATTTCAGTATGCGTAATTTTGTTCGTGGTGAAGGTATCTATCTATTTGATGTAAACAATAAAAAATATATTGATGCATCAAGTGGTTTGTGGAATATCGCCTTAGGTTATGGAAATGAGAGAATAATATCAGCAATAAATAAACAGTTATATGCCTTACCATTTACTTCACTCTTCTATTATACTAATCCAATAATCATTGCTTGTGCTAATAAGATACTATCCCTTAGCAAATGTGATATGAAAAAAGTATTTTTCACATGTTCAGGTTCTGAAAGTATAGAACTGGCTATTAAAACTATGAGGGAATATTGGACTATCAGAAAACGTAATGACAAAAAGGCAATAATCAGTTTCAATAATTCATATCATGGTACACATTATGGAAGTATGGGAGTAAGTGGTTTAAGCAGGAAACATATAGCTGGATATGGTCCATTAGTAGATGATATTGTATTCTTTGACCCTGAGATAGAACAAAAAGATATATCTGATACTGAAAGAGATAATCAGGAATTACAGGATATAGAAGAATATATTATTAAAAATCATGATAGAATAGCTGGTATTTTGATTGAGCCTATTTTAGCTTCTAATGGCGTATCTATTATTACTGATAAATATATTGAAATGGTACAGAGATTGTGTACAGAATATAATATCTTGATAACAGTAGATGAAGTAACAGTAGGGTTCTATAGAACTGGAGAAGCATTATATAGTAATCGCCTTAATATTGAACCAGATATAATTTGTATGGCTAAGGGAATCAACAATGGGTATCTTCCTTTGGGTGCAGTTATGTTTAATGAAAAGATATATTCCGTATATAATCAATCTGATAGATTATTATATCATGGAACTACTCAAGGAGGTAACCTAGCATCATGTGCGGCGTGTATAGCTGCCATAGAAGAGTATTCAAGACTTAATATTGGAGAGAATGTCAAACATATTAATTCGTATCTAATGGATAAGCTAAGTAAAAATATTATAAATCATAAAAATGTCAATGATATATGGGGCAAAGGATGTCTTCTACAAATAGAACTTATAAGAGGAAAGAAGAATAATAGTCATCTTTCTATACAACAGATAGGGATATTGAAGTATGAATTATTGAAGAAAGGTCTAATTGTATCTCATGCTGAGTCAGGATTGACATTATTACCTATGTTGATTATGAATGAAGAACAAGTAGATGAATTAGTAGGTATTCTTGAGCAGGTATTTTCTAGTTTAGTATTTTGATTGGGGTTTTGCAGAGATGTTGGATGCAGTATTAATCTATATGAATGTAGTCAATGGATATATTACAGGAGCAGAATATCAGCTTGATTCTGCATATGTTTCTTCTTATTTAAGGAAGAATGATGTTGAAGTTATTCAATATATAAATAAAGATATTAATAATTACCATGAGTTGATTAATGACTTGTTCAATTATAAAACAGATACATACATTTTCTATATTAATGAATACAATTATTATATTTCAAAGGTCATCATCAATGGATTGAAAGCCTGTAGAAAAGATAATAAAATAATTGCTTTTGGACCAGTAAGTAATTTTATAGGTTACAACCTTCTTGATGAAGTCATGGTTGATATATGCGTCTTACAAGAAGAACCAATGACCATTTATAATCTTATCGACAGTTGTAGTTTGGATCATATAGATAACATTATTTACAGAAAAGGAACTGAAATTGTTGAAAAGGGTATTAGATATTATGATTATACCCTAGATGATATTGGATTCCCTTATAGCAGTGGTTCTGTTCCAATAGAAGAATTGGAGAACGTAGGATTGATTACATCAAAAGGATGTTACGGTAATTGTGCTTTTTGTTCTTATACAAAGAATAGATATTTAACCCATAGCATTGAAGGCATCATTGATGAATTAAAATATATTAAAAAATACTTTTCCTATAGCAGTCTTAAAGTCAATTTTTATGATGATTGTTTTTCCATAAATAACAATAGAACCAAAGAATTATGCAAAGAGATAATTAATAACAAAATAAAATATACATATTGGTGTTGTACAAGAGCAGATTTATTATCTGAAGAATTAATTGATCTAATGAGTGAAGCAAACTTTAGAAATATTGTGATTGGTCTTGAAACAGCATCAAACAAAGTTATGTCTAAGCTTGGTAAGGTAGTAGGTAGAGAGAATTCATCCCAATTCATTGAAAAGGTAAGAAAATCTTATAAAAAGTGTGAGGAGGTAGGAATTAATCCATATATAAGTATTAACTTTGGATTGCCTTTTGAAAAGTTAGAAGATGCATTTAGGACTATAGATTATGTGAAAGATAAAAAGATGGACAATATAAGCGTATGTTTCATGACAAGTTTTCCCGACAGCAGGATCTTTGAAAATAGTAGATTATATGATACCCACAAGGATATGTCACCCACAGTATTACCTTATAGAACTTATTATCATAATTATGATATGGGTAAAATTTATAATCTGCTGAAACAGAAGAATATACTTAATGATATTTATATTGAGCAGTCAACTAGAAAAAGCAAAATAGTCAAAGATATCCTATATTATTATTCAGGAATACCTTTTACTAACAGATATAGCAAGTTTAACAATGTATTTGTAAAAGATGATGCCAATGACTATTTGGATTTTATTGATAATAATATTAATATGCATGGAAGGATTATTCGCAATAATAATAAGCTTTCATTAAGTAAGGATTATCTTTTCTGTGATGATAGAAAAAATATCAAATACTGTATCAAGGAGTATGACCATACTCTAGAAACAGCTTATAAATCAGATAAGTATGTACCATCAATAATCAGTACTAGAACCAAAGACAATATTACTAATATACAAATAGATAACTTATATGATAGTAAAAAGTTTAGTATTACAACAAGAAGTTTAAATAGTCTACAAGAGTTGATAGAACTAGAAAACAAAGCTGCAGAAGTTATGAGTAAAGGTTATTTCACAATTAATGATATTAAGAACGGAATTATTAATAATGCATGTATGTTCAGTGGAATTTGTACCTTAAGTCAATTTAATAGAGTAACTTTATCAGATGAAAAGGTTAATCTTTGTATTAATCATGGACAAGTTGGTTTAATTACTGATACCACCAATCAATTGGTAGATAACTTATCAAAACAAATGGAACAAAACAGTAGTGCTGAGTGTAGTAACTGTAAATTTTATAGTAAATGTTCTAAATGTACATTTTTACCACATTTCCTGAACCGTAAAATGTTTTGTGAACATGTTAGATGTAATCCAGGGCTTTGGCACTATCTTAGAATGAAAAACATATTGTATCACTATTACACCTTTAATCTATTTAATATTGAAGGTGAGGATAAGATAAGATTCACTATATGCAAAGATTGTAATCCAGGAGGTTCATATTCTTTCAAGGATGAGGTAGTGATGTTTGAATATGATTATATATCCATTATCTACAACTTAGAGAGTAATACCATGATATATTGTACAAAAGATGAACAAGATACAGCTAAATATTTAATGGGATTTAAGGAAGATATTTTGTTTAATGATGAACGTTATATAGATATAATACTGAAATTAGAAAAAAATAATATGCTGGTTAAGAGGTGAATATAATTGGAATACTTTGGATTCTGTAAAGAAATAAAAGAGATGGGTTTACCCGATGTATATGAAGAGGAAATATATTCTGGACATTTTGCCAAGTTCTATGATACTAATGTAAATGATATATTTGATGTACCGTTATATGAGAAGCTGGCAAGGGAATATGGTAATCATATTATGGAGTTTGCATGTGGCAGTGGTAGAATTCTAGTGGAACTATTGAAAAGAGGATATGATGCTGCTGGCTTGGATATATCACAAGATATGCTGGAGATATTAGAAGAGAAATGTTCTAAGTTGAATGTAAAGCCTACTCTTGTATGTGATGACATGCTTAGACATGTTTCATCATCCAAATATGATATTATTATTCTAGCGAGGATTACTATATGTTTATTGGAAGATGATGAGACAAGAATAAAATTATTCAATAATGTCTACAACAACCTGAGAGATGGAGGAGTATTCGTATTCAATTACTTGGATTGTCCAAAAGAAATTGAATTAGGAGAAAAAAGACCAACATTCTTATTTAACAAAGATAAAAAAGGTTATGCAATAATCAGTGAAAAAATATTCGAGGATAGATCAATAGTTAATATTTACAGTGAAACCAATATAGATGATAAAACTAAGAGATACATTACTTCAACATCCAAATATCTATTAAATAATGAAATGATTAGTAATATTATTGATCAAACAGCCTTCAAGCATGAAAGAACATATACTTTGAATGCTGTTAATTATGAGACAGGTAAAATGAAATTTGTTGTCTTAAAAAAGTAAAGGAGCTATTGCTATGATAAAAGTAGAACATTTATCTAAACAGTTTGTTAAGAAGAAGAGACGGATTAATGTTATTAATGATTTTAATTATGAATTCCAGTCAGGAAAACTATATTTGATTAAAGGAGAATCGGGAAAGGGTAAAACCACTTTACTGACATTGCTTGCGTTTTTACAAAAAGAAGATGGCGGTAAAATTATTTTTAATGATATTATAGTCAGTAACCTAAAACAAGAAGAGAAATGTAATCTCCGTAGAAAAGAGATAGGTATAGTATTTCAGGATTACAATCTTTTTGATAATCTCACAGTAATGGACAATGTAGTTATTGTAGACGTATTGAAAAACAAGGTTAATAAACAAGAAATATATAATAAAGCTAAAGGTATAATTAAATTACTTGGATTAGAAGATAGAATCAACCATTACCCATATGAATTGTCTGGAGGAGAACAACAAAGAGTAGGTATTGCACGTGCTATACTGAAAAATCCATCTGTTTTGATATGTGATGAACCTGTATCTAATCTTGATAAAGATAATGCAGTCAACATTGTAGAATTCATTGATGGTTACTGTCATAACAAAAATAAAATTGTAATAGTGGCAAGTCATGATGATTATTTTGATGATTGTGCTGATTATGTAATCAATCTGTAGGGAGGGAAATAATATGAGCAAAAAGATTTTCATGGATATTTATTTTGAGAAGAAAAGATTTCTAATAATATTTTTTGTTTTTCTTGTTCTGCTTCTAACCTATGGAGGAGTACAATATCAAATAATTAAACAGCAGACTAAATCTGTTTTAACACCTGATATCAACCTTAAAGGTAAATCAAGTCAGGACGGAGTCTTCCATTATTGGTTATATCATGATGTAGATGGATTATCAGATGCATTGAAAGAACTATATGGAAAAGATATGAGCGTATATAAAAACATTACAAGAAATCTTTACTATATAGATGATCGTCTTACTTTTCAAAGTATATATTATGTAGTTACCGGTGTTGAAGACAAATTCTTTCAACAAGAATTAAAGAACAGTGTTGCTAAAGGAAGGTTGCCAAGGAGTGGTGAGAAAGAAGTAGTCATTGGTCCATATTCAGCTAAGGAATATAATCTAGGTATAGGTGATTTGGTGAATCTAAGTGTCACATTAGAGAAAGATATAGCTGATGTAGAACCTAATCAATATAAAGTAGTAGGTATATTGGATGACAATGTAGAGCAATTCAAATCTTCGATCATGCTTTCTATAGATACATATGAAGATCTGAATGATACAAAAGTCATAGAAAATGAAGTTATAGTGTATTTCAAGAATAATGATAGCATTAATACCTACAAAAATACTATTTCTGAATTTACTAACATGATAGGAGAATATAATGTGGGAAGTACATCTTCCAATTTTAAATCTAATAATAATAAGCATAGGAACATAATAATAAATATTGTTATGATGCTTGTCAGCAACTTTATTATAGTTTTCTTATTGATATCGTATCTGATGAAAGGCTTATCCAAAAAGATAGGTTTGTTAAAAGCTCTAGGACTATCCAATAGATATATCAATAAAATCTTTGTAGGAGGATTATCTATAGTCGTAGGAGGAGTATTTGTCATTTCCATTTTATTAGTGTCCTTGATCTTGAATGCAATGAATAGTAGTGCAACTAGTTTTTTAGGATATGAGATGAACATATATTCTATGGATACTGGAGTCATCATATATATGGCAGGGCTTTGCTTGTTTATTATAATCATCAAGTATGTTCTGATTAAACTTAAGACATATAGAATATATCCTATGGAAGCTATGGTGAAGTAATTAAATAATATCTGATTGTAAATTGTTATAGGGGGAAAGCCTATGAAAAGAGATACAAAACTATTATTGGTCTTAACTGTGATATGTATATCATTTATTTTTGTATTCAATTTAATGAATAGACAACATACGTCCAAAGCGGCGTTTGAGGAAAGTGTGGATTTTGGAAAGTACACAGACAGTATATTTATACCTTTCAATGTCAAAAAAGATTCCATATTGAAATTTGAATGTAGTGCATCTGTAGAACAGGGGAATATTACAATTCAGATTATTGATAAGGGAAATGAAATCCTATATACAAAAAGCGGAAGCAACTACGAGGATTGTGTGGATGTGAAGATATCAGAAGGTTTATGGTATTGTAATATTATTATTAACAATAGCAATTCTCCAGACGATATGGCTGAAAAAGGAACTTATAGTGTTTATGGAAAACTAAAATAATATAAATTATAACAAGAGAACTCTTTAATTAAAATTATTGATTAAGGAGTTTTTTATTATGTATAAAGATAATTATTATATACCTCATTATTTTTGTTGAAAACATACATAATACTATGTCCAGTAAAATATATTATATTAATAATAAGATACACGAGATAAATTAATCAACGTTATTTTTTTTAGCAGATTTTAGACAACTTGTTACTAGATTTTATATAGGTACTATTATCTATAAGTTAACTATCAATTAATAAAAGAGATTGTGGGAGGTATTATTAATGAAGCAGTTAAAAAGATTGTTTTCAATTTTTCTAGTATTAGCCCTTGGTGTATCAATGTTTGTAGGGTGTGGTAAAAAATCTTCAGGTGACTGGAAGATAGGTATCATTACTGGTACAGTTGCTCAAAATGAGGAAGAATATAGGGCTGCACAGAGGACAAAAGAAGTATTCATGGAGAGATATGGCGAAGATAAAGTCATCCTTCAAACTTATCCAGAAAAATTCATGGATGAACAAGAAACTGTTATAGCCAATATAGCTGGTATTGCAGCTGATCCAAAAGTAAAGGCTCTTGTTATATGTCAAGCGGTTCCTGGTACATCAGCAGCAATAGATAAGGTTCTCGAGACAAGAGATGATCTGTTGATAATTGCTGCTACATCAGGAGAAGATCCTAACATGATAGCTGACAGAGCAGATATATGTTTCCAAATGGATGAAGTTGGAATGGGCACAGCTATAGTTGAGCAGATAAAAAAACAGGGAGCCGAGACATTGGTTCATTATTCATTCCCAAGACATATGTCATATGCTCTACTTGCAGCAAGGAGAGACCTACTAAAAGAGAACTGTAAAAAAGAAGGTATAGAATTTGTTGACGCTACTGCTCCAGATCCAACTGGTGATGCAGGAATATCTGGTGCACAGCAATTCATCCTGGAAGATGTACCTAAAAAGATTAAGCAGTATGGAGAAGATACAGCATTCTTCTCAACCAACTGTTCTATGCAGCCACCATTGATAAAATCTATATACCAACAACATGGTATATATCCTCAACCTTGTTGTCCATCTCCATATCATGGATTTCCTTCTGCTCTACAAATTGAAATCCCAGAGGACAAAAAAGGCGATGCTAACTATGTTATTGAACAAATAAGAAGAATCAATGCTGAAAACAATATGACAGGCAGAATGTCTACTTGGCCTGTTCCTGTTAATATGATGTTTATTGAAGCTGGTGCAGAGTATGCGTCACAGTGGATTGAAGGTAAATGGGGGGATAAGATAGATAACGAAAAATTAAAAGAATGTTTTGTTGATTATACAAGTAATTATGGTGATGACATTGATATCAATGTTACTCTACTAGAAGAAAACGGTAAGAAATTCGATAATTATTTCTTAGTTCTTATAGACTATATAGACTTATAGAAAATATTACTGATATAGGTAGGAGCTGACTCATAATACATCTATCAAGAGTTTACCCATTAAAAGTATTATGAGACAGCTCTTTTTATTATCTAATTAAAAATATAGGAGGAGAACAATGGAATGTGATTATTTACTTGAAATGAAAAATATAAGTAAGAATTATTCAGGCAATCAGGTTCTAAAAGATGTAGAACTAAAAGTAAAACCTGGAGAAATACATTGCTTAGTTGGAGAAAACGGTGCAGGTAAATCTACTTTGATGAATATACTTTTTGGAATGGGAGTAATTCATAATACAGGTGGATTTGAAGGAGAAGTATACTTTGAAGGAGAAAAAATAGATGTGAAATCTCCAAAAGAAGCAATGCAGTTAGGTATTGGTATGGTACACCAAGAATTCATGTTGATTCCAGAATTCACTATAACAGAAAATATAAAGTTGAATAGAGAAATCTTGAAAGACAATTTAGTAAGCCGTGCTCTAGGGGAAAAGCTAAAAACAGTAGATTTCAGAAAAATGAATAAAGATGCTAGAAAAGCTCTTGATACACTGGAAATCAATATTGATGAATGGATAAAAGTAGCTGGATTACCTGTTGGACATATGCAATTTATTGAAATTGCCAGAGAGATTGATAAAAAAAATGTAAAACTCCTTGTCTTTGATGAACCAACAGCTGTTTTAGCAGAGAGTGAAGCAAAAAATCTATTAACAGCCATGAAGAAGATTGCTAATTCTGGAATTGCCATTCTTTTTATTACACATAGGCTTGATGAGGTTATATCAATAGCCGATAATGTCACTATTCTACGAGATGGAGTAAGAGTATGTAATAAAAGAGCAGACGAAACAGATGTTGGGGAACTGGCTGAACTTATGGTTGGAAGAAAGATAGATATACAAAACAAACAGGTTAGTGAAGATTTTACACAGGAAATTATACTGGATATCAAGAACTTATATGTTGATATGCCAGGAGAAAAAGTGAAAGGAATCAATCTACAGATACGTAAAGGTGAAATATTTGGAATAGGTGGACTTGCAGGTCAAGGTAAGATAGGGTTAGCTAACGGTATAATGGGTCTGTATCCATCAAAAGGTCAAGTCCTGTATAACGGAGAAGAATTAATACTTAACGATACAAAAAATACATTAAAAAAAGGATTTGCTTTTGTATCAGAAAATAGAAAGAATGTTGGTTTAATTCTTGATGAATCCATTGAACTTAACATGATCTTTACTGCACTCAATATAAAAGAGCAGTTTTTGATCAATCTTGGATTCTTTAAGCTGAAGAACTTCACCAAGATTAAAAAATATTCAATGAAAAGGATAAAAGAACTGGATATTAGATGTACAAGTAGTAGACAGCATGTAGGAAGATTAAGTGGTGGGAATCAGCAGAAAGTATGTATTGCCAGAGCACTTACTCAAGAACCGGATGTCTTGTTTGTTTCAGAACCCACAAGAGGTATAGATATAGGTGCTAAGAAATTAGTGTTAGACCTTTTATTAAAACTTAATGAAGAGTTAGGTATGACCATTATTATGACTTCCTCTGAGTTAGCAGAAGTAAGAAGTATAGCAGATAGAATAGCCATTATAAGCGAGGGGAAATTAGCTGGAATATTGAGACCTTCCGATACTAATAAAAAATTTGGATTACTTATGTCGGGTATTCCATTAAATAAAATAATGGAAGAGGAGGCGTAACAATGAAGAAGGTCATTAAAAAAATTGGTATTCCCAGATTAATTATCTCTATTCTATTTATCATTGTATTAGTAGCAGCTAAGTTTCAAGGACTGCCTATGAGTATGCTGTTAACTGATATAATAAAAAGATTTGGTATGTATGGAATATTAGTATTGGCAATGGTTCCTTCCATTCAATCTGGTGTAGGACCTAATTTCGCTTTGCCTATTGGAATTTTATGTGGATTAATGGGAGCAGTATTAAGCGTTGAATTCGGTTTTGAGGGATTTATTGCTTTAATTGCTGCAATATTATTTGCTATACCCATAGCGCTACTGATTGGATATTTATATGGAAAGCTTCTTAATGTGGTAAAAGGTTCTGAAATGACTATAGCTACATATACAGGGTTTTCAATGGTTCAATTAATGTGTATAGCATGGATAGCCTTACCCTTCAGTAACAAGAAAATGGTTTGGCCTATAGGTAAAGGACTTAGAAATACATTTACATTAGAAACTACTTTTGGTCATGTATTGAATGATTTTTGGGATTTTCATATTGGCAGTGTACATATTCCTACAGGGTTAATATTATTTTTCTTATTAATGTGCTTTTTGGTATTTTTGTTTACTAAGAGTAAAACAGGTATTGTTATCCTTGCAGCAGGTATGAATCCAAATTTTGCAGAAGCATCTGGCGTTAACATAAATAGAGGAAGGATTATAGCAAATATGCTGTCAACAGTTCTTGGAGCAATTGGTATAATCATATATTCCTCAAGCTACGGATTTGTACAACTATATGGAGCACCTCTTATGATGGCTTTTCCAGCTGTAGCAGCAATACTAATAGGTGGTGCAACTGCTAAAAGAGCAAAAATATCTCATGTTATTATAGGGGTTCTACTATTCCAAGGACTATTAGCTAGTTCTATGCCTGTAGCGAATGAAATGTTCCCAGAAGGAAATATTTCTGAAATGATAAGAATGGTAGTTCAGAATGGGATAATTCTATATGCTTTAACTAAGGTGAAAGGGGGTAAATATGTTGGCTAGATTCTTTAATAAGGCGTCAATCAAGCAGTTGGTTCTAAGTAATATTGTATCTATTATTTTTATTGCACTTTCACTTATTGGCATGATGTTATCAGAACTCAATTCCGTATATATCTTCAATGAATTGATAAATAGGATATCAAGAAATTCATTTTTGGTATTATCCTTATTAATACCAATCCTAGCAGGTCTTGGACTTAACTTTGGATTAGTAATAGGAGCCATGGCAGGACAATTATCAATTATAGCAGTCACTTATTGGCAGGTAGATGGGATTTTAGGTTTTTTACTATGTATAGTTTTGGCATTACCAATCTCCATATTGTTCGGATATTTGACTGGAAGATTATTCAATGCTACAAAAGGACAAGAAATGATTGCAGGGCTTATAGTCAGTTTCTTTGCTAATGGCTTATATCAATTCTTACTCCTTGTCATGGTTGGTACTGCTATTCCTATGAAAAATAGTGTTATGATAAAACCTGATGGAATAGGCTTAAGGAATACCATAGCTCTCAATGGTGTTAATGGGGATGGAGGTATAAAATATGCTCTAGATGGAATCTTTAGGCTAAATTTATTCTATTTCATCATTATTCTAGCAGTATTATTAATTATTTATTCATTATATAATCTAAAGAGAATCAAAAAAGATAGAATAGTCAAGAAGTCAAAAGAAACTTATATAGTATATGTAGTTTCAAGTATAGTGTTGATAGTTATCAGTATACTAATATTATTAGGGGATAATATGTACAAGAATCTTAAGATACCACTTATTACATGGATTGTAATATCTGTTTTATGCTTGTTCAATAAGCTCATAATGAGAACTAAGATTGGTCAGAACTTCAGAACAGTAGGTCATAGCCAGCATATTGCTAAGGTAGCCGGTATTAATGTTAATAGAACCAGAATACAAGCGGTAATAATATCAACAGTCCTTGCTTCATGGGGACAAATAATATTCTTGCAAAATATAGGTACAATGAACACATACGGCAGTCATATGCAGGTGGCTATGTTCTCAATAGCAGCAATATTGATAGGTGGTGCTTCAGTAACCAATGCTAAGATTAGTCATGCAATTACGGGAGTTGTATTATTTCACATGATATTCATTGTTTCTCCAACAGCTGGTAAAGCACTATTTGGAGATGCTCAGATAGGTGAGTTCTTCAGAGCATTTGTAGTATATGGGGTAATAGGTGTATCACTTGGATTGCATGCTTGGAAGAAGTATAAACTAGGTAAAATGTAAAAAACATTATAATAAGTAGATTATACAATAATGAAGGGGCGTCTCATAATACATTCAATATAAATAATGTATCATGAAACAGCCCCTAACTTAGAATTTGTTCGATGTATATATGTTAATATTCCCTGCATCAAATTTTTTTCGGAAATATGTTTTAATAAAATTAACATAAAATGTTCTAGTTAATGGCAACAGTAAACTGAATCCAACTAAATCTGTTATTATCCCTGGAGTCACTAATAAAATACCGCCTATCAAAACACATAATCCGTGTAGTAGTTCATTACCAGGCATACGACCACTATTACTTTCATATTGTATATTCTGAATTACAGCCCTTCCTTGGTGTTTAGCAAAATAAGCACCTATTATACCTGTAATAACTATTATAAGTAATGTAATGCCAGCAGATGTTATGTTAGCCAGCTTCAATAATATATATAACTCAACAAATGGTACTATTGTAAAGATTAAAAGTAATTTTCCAAATGTAAATTTCATTTTCAAGCCCTCATTTCTTTCTTATAAGTATAAACCAAAATAATGAACAGTATATGAATAAATCTTGAATCCTTTATTAATTTAAGGTAATATTAATAATTTCCTATATTGTGAAGGTGTTTTGTTAAAATTTCTTTTGAATATTTTAGAAAAGTAAAACTGGTTACAGAACCCTAGTTGGTTGGCAATATCATTGATGGTTAATTCTGTTTCCCTAAGGAGACTACATGCTTCATCTAATCTTTTTTTCATAATATATTGTTGGGGAGTTATATTGAAATTCTTCTTGAACAATCTAAGAAAATATATAGGGTTGAGATAAACTTTTCCTGCAATCTCTTCTAGAGTTAATGTCCTATCATAATTATTATTAATAAAATCTATGGAAGGTTTTAGTTTTTCATATTCAACGTAGGATATGTTATCAACCAATTCTTTCTGGTTTTCCATCATATCTGATATCAAAAGGAGAATAAAAGAATTAATATAGATAGGCAAACTTAAAGGTGCTGTTTCCAACACGTTATTTCTAGCGTTTCTGGGATTATCAAATAACTCAGGAATACTTTTGTAGTTGATATTATCTATTATTTTGCTGCTTTTTTCCCAACAATAAACAGGAGGAAGGTAATCCAATATCTTATTTAAAAATAGTGAGCTAGGCAGAAAATGAATCCAATATACATCCATATACTCAGGACAAATCTGTTCTTGAAGTTTATATCCATTAATAAAGTATACATTACCTGCAATAATATTATAAATATTATTATCTAGCATTAGATTGACTTTTCCATGAACAGGAAAATATATCTTGTAACAATTATCTTTTGTAACCTTGGAACTCCATTTGGGGGAACAATTATTATATCCTCCACTTATAATTTTAATGTTAAGATTATCCACATAAACAACTCCTTAAGTTAATAATATGTATATATTAGTTTAGATTATTAATTCACAATCAGTTAAGTATATTATATTATTAGTATAAATAGTGAATTGCTAAAAGTCAATATTATATATATTAAGGAGGAGATTCATATGTTGCATGATCCGAGTCATCATACTATGCCACCTGTAGCACAAGAGATTGTACTCAAGGAGAAAGATAAAGAGGTATTAAGAAAACTTGGGGCAAGAATTGCAGAAATTTCATCTTTACCAATACATAAAGAAAAAGCAGTATTATGGACGAAACTTAATGACCTTGATTCTGCTAGACCAATGGTATGGATTAACGAGATACCTTGGCATGAAATGAATGTCAATGATGAATTGACTTTACAATGTGAACATGAGTGGGCAAGGAATCTTGAGGATAATTTAAGAAAGACTATTTATCAATGGAATCATATGCCAGGAGATATGATTGTAAATCCATATATTGAATGTCCATTGGTTATTCACAGCACTGATTTCGGAATAAAAGAAGAAGTAGATGTCATAAAAACAGATGAAGCCAATGGAATATATTCAAGGCATTTCAAAATCCAGATAAAAGAACCTGAAGATATAGAAAAGATCAAATTGCCAAAAATAACTCATAATAAAGAAGCTACAGAATATGCTTATAAAGCAATGTGTGATATATTTGAAGGTATAATTCCTGTGAAGAAGGTTGGACAGACACACATATGGTTTACTCCATGGGATTATCTAATCAGATGGTGGGGTGTGCAGGAAGCAATGATGGATTTGGTCATGAGACCAGATATGGTTCATGATGCAGTAGAAAAGATGGTTGATGCTTGGATGGTTGAGTTAGACCAATTTGTAGACCAAAATCTATTATCACTTGATTGTAATAATACAAGAATAGGTTCAGGTGGTTATGGCTATATAAATTCTCTTCCAGGCGAAGATTATGACCCTGATTATATAAAACCTCATAATATGTGGGGATGTTCTAACGCACAGATATTCAGTGAAGTATCTCCACAGATGCATTGGGATTTTGCTATTGAACATGATATGAGATGGTTAAGCAGATGGGGACATACTTATTACGGATGTTGTGAACCTCTAGATAGAAAGATGAATCTCCTTAGAAGAATACCCAATCTTAGAAAACTATCTGTGAGTCCATGGTGTAATATTGATAGAATAATTGAAGAAGTACAAACAGATTATGTTATGAGTAGAAAAGTAAATCCTGCAATATTTATTGAAAATAACTGGTCCGTAAAACAAGCTGAAAAAGAAATAAGAGAATTCATGGACAGGACAGAGAGAAAATGCCATGTAGAACTTATCATGAAGGATATATCTACTGTCAATTATCATCCAAAAAGACTATGGGAATGGGAAAAGATCGCTATGAGAATAGCTGAGGAATATAGTAATTAATAGATTGAGATTGACGCTGTTTGGCCATGGAGCCATACAGCGTTAATCTACTTGCTGTTAATCTTCTATTAGAGGTAAGTCAATGTAAACTGTTGTACCAACAGAAATAGTACTTTCATATCTAAGACCATATTGATTCCCAAAATATAGTTTTATTCTTTCATTAACATTATGTACGCCAATACCAGAACTAAGGCGTCCATGGGTTTTATAAGAAGGAAATAATATTTTGGTACAGGTCTCAGAGTCCATTCCTATACCGTCATCTGTTATTGTAATTAACAATTTTGAATCATTGATACAGCAATTGATACTGATGTTACCTTTACCCCTTTTGTTTTTTATTCCATGATAGATAGAATTCTCAACTATGGGTTGAAGAATAAGTTTTATGGTTTTATAACGCAATAATTCTGGTTTTACTGATACTGAGTAGTCAAATTTGTCAGTATACCTCATGCTTTGAATAAATAGGTAATTCTTGACATGTTCAATTTCAGAAGATAGAGGTATGATATCATTACCTTTACTAAGGCTTATTCTAAAAAGTTTGGATAATGATTCAGTCATAGGAACTATATTATCGTTTTTACTTTCTGCCATCCATATTATTGAATCAAGTGTATTATAAAGAAAATGAGGATTTATCTGAGCTTGAAGGGTTTTCAATTCAAGCTTGCGCTTTTGTTCTTGGTCTGATATTGCTTGCCGCATCAACTTTTCAATCTGAGATAACATACCATTGAAGCTGGAGGATAATATACCTATTTCATCTTTTGATTTTATATTTGACCTGATAGTAAGATTTCCTTCTGTAGCCTCAACCATACATTTTCGCAAGTTGAGTATTGGTTTTGTTATTGCAGTTGATAGGATATAGGTTATTGCAAGTGCTAATATCAGAGATAATAGTCCCATGGAAACAATAATGTTCTTAATATGCTCAGCATCCTCGGTAATAGATTTGTATGGAGTTGCAGCTACTATATACCAATTAGCATTACTCATATATTTTGATACGATTTGATATTTTTCATCATATATTGTATCAGTGAAGATATTAATCTTATTATTAGTTAGTTTGGGTAATATGTTGGTTACATCCTTCCCCAATGAAGTGAATTTTTTGCTGTTAGTAATATTATTAGCAGGTTGATAGATTATTTCTCCATTATCGTTGACTATGAATATGAATCCATTCTTATATAATATCTCTGATTCACAGAATTTCTTTAATTCTGATAGATTAACACTTATATGTATAACTCCTGTCTTTTTTAGTCCGTCATATCTTTGAATGGTTCTATTAACCGAAAATACATTGATTTCTGGATTATCTAAGTACTCTTGTTTGTGAGGACCTGATATCTTAGGGGTAACGCCTGATTTTAATATGTCTTTGTACCATAACTGATTTTTATAATCATAATTGGTATTAAGGTCAAGGTGTGTGCTCTTGAATACTGATAATTTATCATTATCAAAAATCAGTATAGAGTCAATGTCACTTCGAGAAGTGATAATATTCGATAGGAATTCCAGTGTACGCTGAAAACTATCAGATGAATCAATACTATAATAAGAATCATGTTTATTAAGGTATTTTTGTACATATTGATTATAAGCAATTATATTAGAAATATACTTAATCTGGTAGATATATTCATCCAGATTGACAACAAGTGATGAAGTAACTTTTTTGGAATAATCAATATTGTTATTAAGGAGCTTATTATTATATTTACTAAGTGCAAAGATAAGTGTTGAACTGATTAATAAAATAATAACCAAAGAAAAAGATAATAGTATTTTAGTACGTATACTGATATGTCTTATTTTTTCAAGATACTTTTTAGTTATTACCATTATTATTCCTCCAAGGATTTTCTATAGTCAGTAGGTGATTTACCAGTGTATTTTCTAAAGGAAACACTAAAATAATGGGGATTGGAAAATCCAACTAAATGTGCTATCTCATAAGTCTTAAAATTAGTGGATTTTATTAAATGTATAGCTTTATCCATTCTCTTATTAATCAGGTAGGTCTTAAAATTGATTCCAGTTTCTTTCTTGAACAGAGAACTTAAGTAAACAGAACTTACAGAGGCATAATCAGCAGCTGAGTTAAGGGAAAGTTCTTCTTGCTCATAATTATTGTCGATATAGTCTTTTACTTTGGCTATGATATTATAATTACTATTGTTTCTGGTTAATGCCAATTTCTCAGATGCTTTTATACAAAAAGATTGAACGTTTGCAACAATTTCATCTATTGTGTCCATTTTTTCAATAGTATCATATAGAGATATACCTTCTTCCCATGTTGAGGAAGAAACATCACTGGTTTTAACTACCACTTTCAGTATGCTTGTAATTATTTCTATAAATATGAGTTTGATATTAACCCATGTTAGGGTTTCTTGATTTTTCAATAAAGTAGATATGTTGGATAATGTTTGTTTGATACTATTTACTTCACCAGCTTTTATTGCTTCCAATAAATATCCGCTAGTATCAAAAGGATAATAGAATTCTGGTTGAATATAATCCAGGTCATTAATATCATAGGTATTATTCTTTCCTAATGTATACTTACATTCAAGTGCAGATAAAGCTTCTGTATAAGATGAATAGAGCCTGTAGATACTGTCTACGGTAATTCCTATTGAAGATGTTAAAGGTATGTTAAGATGATAATTGACGTTGTTTTGTATTACTTGAAGGGTAACTGATATGATGCTACGATTTTCCATAGGGCTCAAATATTGACTGCTGTTGAAAACAATTATTATTCTATTGTTATTATCAGAAAACACATAATAGCTTTTTCCTATTGTATCGTAGATTATATTTTTTACTGCAAAATAATATATCTCTGAATCTTTGGGCAGGATACTATTCAGATCAGGTTCTACTACACATATTGTATATGGTGCAAGGTTGAATTCTATTCCAAGGGAATATAGTCGATCAATAATCCTGTCATTATTGCCAGGAGTACATATGAGCATATTCAATAATCGTTCTCTTAATAAAGGAAGACTTTGATGCAATTGAGTTTTCATTTTTGTCAAGTAATTACGCTGGTCATTTTCTAGATTGATTTCTTTGCATAGTTGAGCAATTTTATTATATAGAGTTTTTGCACCTATTGGTTTCAAGATATAGTCTTTTACCCCAAGAGCTATGGCATCTTGAGCTAATTCAAATTCATCATAGCCGCTTAATATAACTATATAGGATGTAGGAAGATATTTTCTGACCTGTTTGGTTAATTCAAGACCATCCATAAAAGGCATTTTGATATCTGTTAGTATAAGATTAGGTTTTTTGTCTAATGCTATTTCTAGAGCTTGTTCTCCGTCTTCAGCTTCATATACTTCAGTGAATCCAAGAGAATGCCAATCAATGATAGTACTTATAGAGGAACGAACCAATTTTTCGTCATCGACAATCAAAAGTTTATACATATATGCCCCACCTTTTTGTCTTAGTTTTAAGAACTTAAAAAAAGCATATCATCATATAGTTAAAAAATCAATATGCTTACAAGTATTGTTAATAAATGGACCAAAACATCTTAAGAAATTGAATTAACTTTTTCCTGTAAGCAAATTATAATGTATCTATCGTAAGTGATGTGCTAATATTAACAATAATAATAAATACTTTTAAGGAGGAGTTTTTTGAAGAAATTATTAGCACTTGTTATAACAATCTTTCTTGCAGCAACTTTATTTATTAGTTGTAAATATAATGATGATATTTACCAAGATAACAATTTCTCTGAAAATGATCAATCAGTAAATGAGGGTAATACTGATTTACAGGTTGATATATCAAATTTGAAGTCCTATGATGGACAGTTACTTATTTATCCAACCAAAATAAAAGAAATACCTGAAAGACCTTCTAATCCTGAATTGTTACCTTTAGTTGATCCTATGCATTGGTATGATATTAGATTCCCTGGGTGGGTACAAGACAAAATTAATATACCATCGTCACCTGCTGATGGAGCTAAAGGTAAGAAAATATATGTAATCGTTACTACTGAACATCCTTATTGGACAGCTGTTGGCATTGGAGCTAAAAAGGTAGCAGATGCATATGGGATAGATTTTAGAATGTTAAATCCAAATGGAGATATATTAAAGCAGAATCAATTAATAGATTATGCAATAAAAGATGGTGCTGACATGATTATATTAGCAGCCATTGATAAAAAAGAAGCTGTATCTCAAGCTATAAGAATCAATGAAGAGGGTATACCGCTAATATTCTTCAATACACTACCAGAATCTGAGGCATTAAAATATTGCCTTTCATGGACTGGACCAGATGATTGGGAAACTTTTCGTATGTTAGCAAGGAGTTTGGCTGATGAATTAGGTAAAGAAGGTGGTGTCTGTTATCTTAGGCATACACCAGTAGGCGGTTCGCCGTATTATGCAAGGAATTGGGCACCTATTACGGAGCTCAGGGAGTATGCACCTGATATTAAGACACTTGATAGTAAGGACTGTGATTTTGACTATGATATTTCTAAGGAAATAGTAATTAAGTGGATTGATGAATATGGTGAAGAATTAAAAGGTATCGTTTGTAGTGATGATTCGATACAAGCAATCGGCGCTATTGATGCCTGTAAGGAAACAGGAAGAAATGACATAGTTATTGTAGCATCTGGTAATGGTAAAAATGGAATGGATGCAGTTAAAAAAGGAGATTTGTTTGCTATAACCTATCAATCAGCAGAGGCAGATGGGGCACTTCCTATAAAGGTTGCAGCTGATTGGTTGAATGGAAAGAAGATAGATGATATATACTATCTATCTAGTAATATCATAACTGAAGAAAATGTTGATAAATATATGCCGGCTCAATGGTAAGGGAGGGATTTCATGACTTCAAAGGAAAGAGGAGTTGCTCCAATTAAGAATAAGACCATGGATAGATTTCCAATGTGGTATGGTGGTGACCCGAAGACCACTGAAAATATTGTTGCAGCTCTAGGGGCAAAAGATGAAAATGAAGCATTATATGACATATTAGATATTGATTATAAAACTATTAGACCTAAATATGTTGGGAAGCCTTTCAAGATATACGAAGATGGAAGTTTTGATACTGATTGGGGTATACGAAGAGCAGGGCTTCATTATGGGCAAGCAATTACACATCCTCTAGCATATGCAAGGTCAGTTAAAGACATCATGGATTATCCCTTTCCTGATATTGATGATTATAATTGTAAAATCACTGAAAAACAATTACGTGATGCAGAAGGATATACAATCATCGGTGGAACTTGGTCTCCTTTTTTTCATGATGCTACTGAATTGATTGGTATGGAAGAATTTTTTATCAAAATGTACACAGATGAAAAAGTTATAGACACTCTTGTTGGAAAATGTTTCGATTTCTATTATGAATTAACCAAAAGAAGCTTTGAACAAAATCCTGGAGTGATTGATATATTTTTTATGGGTAATGATTTCGGAACACAGCGTTCATTATTATTATCTCCAGAGATGTGGAGAAAATATTTTAAACCTAGGATAAGGAAAATAGTTGATTTAGCCCATAGTAATAATGCTGTAACTGCTGTTCACTCATGTGGAGCAATAAGAAAACTCATTCCAGATTTAATAGATGTTGGTTTTGATGCAGTTAATCCTATACAGGTTAATGCTTCTGATATGGACCCGCAAGAGTTGATGAATGAATTTGGTAATGATATAACCTTTTTTGGTGGTATTGATGAGAATGATATTTTATTAAATCAATCCGAAGAGAGAGTTAGAGAAGAAACCAAAAGAATAATTGATATATTAGGTAGTAAAGGTAAATATATTGTTGCGGCTTCTCATGATTATCTGTTACCAGAAGTTCCAGCAAAAAATATTATTGCCATGTTTAATGAAGCAAGAAAATATGGTTTGGGAGAATTAGGCAGGATAAGTTAATTAAATATAAGAAAGTGGGGATACGTTTTGGCAGGCAAAGTAGCACTAGAAGTTAAAAATGTTAGTAAAAGATTTCCTGGAACTCTTGCTGTAGATAATGTCAGCGTTGAATTTCACCAAGGTGAAGTGCATGCTCTTATGGGTGAAAACGGAGCTGGAAAATCAACTCTGATGAAAATGATTGCAGGTTCTTATAATGATTATACTGGTGATATCTTGATAAATGGAGAGAAAAAATTACTTCATTCTCCATCAATATCTAAGAAAAATGGCATTGGTATGATATATCAGGAGTTAAGTCTAGCAAGACCTATTAGTATTGCAGAAAATATTTTAGTAGGAAGATTACCAGTTAAATATAGAGTCGTTCTTGACAAAAGTAAAATGATAAAGGAAGCCAAGAAATGTCTGGCAACTGTAAAATTGGAAAGTCTAGATCCAGAGAAGAATATATCTGAGATAAGTCAGCACCAGGCTCAACTAGTTGAAATTGCAAAAGTAATGGGAAATAACCCTAACATACTAGTGTTTGATGAGCCCACATCTGCATTATCAAGAGAAGAAGTAGAGATGTTATTCAATATTATCACTGATTTGAAGAATAAGGGTATGGCGATTATATATATTTCTCACCATATTCCAGAAATATTCAGGATAGCTGATAGAGTCACTGTAATGAGGGATGGAAAGAAAATTGATACAAGAAGTATAGATGATGTTAAACCAGAAGAACTCGTTCAGATGATGGTAGGAAAAACAATAGATAAATTCTATAGTAAGAGAAAAGGTAAAATAGGTGATACTTATCTAGAAGTACAGGATTTGACTAGATATGGGTTTGTACATAATATTTCATTTAAGGCAAGAAAAGGTGAAATCCTAGGGTTTATGGGTTTGTCTGGAGCAGGACGTACGGAGTTAGCTAGATGTATAGTTGGTATTGACCCCATAGATAAAGGAAAAGTGATGAAAGATGGAGAAGATGTGACACCAAAAAATTATGATGACGGTATTAACAAAGGATTCGCATATCTATCAGAGGATAGAAAATCACAAGGACTATTTCTTAGGTTGACCAATGAAGAAAATATATTATCAGCTCTGATTCCTGAATATTCTAAGAGTGGTATTTATAAAAAAAGTAATGCAGGCAATATTGTTATGGAGCAGATTGAAAAGTTGAAGGTTAGTCCTCCGAATCCTAAGGTTGGAGTTGGAAGTTTATCAGGTGGTAATCAACAAAAAATATTATTAGGTAAATGGCTTGCCACTGAACCTGATGTTCTGATACTGGATGAACCAACACGAGGTGTAGATGTTGGTGCTAAACAAGTAATTCATGATGTAGTTACTCAGTTAGCGGATAATGGAACAACAGTATTATTAATGACTTCAGATCTACCAGAACTTGTTGGATTATCTGATAGGGCTTATGTAATTAGAGGCGGACATATTATAGGAGAAATAGGCAAAGATAAATTAACTGAAGAAACAGCACTGCTTGCAGCTAACGGAGAAGGGAGTGTATGCGATGTCTGCTAAGGATAATACAGTTTTGGTGAAATCCAGATTTAATGATGTTGATGATAAAAATGGTATCAGTAAGTTATTTGACAAAGCAGGTGTATATGTAATAGCTCTATTATTGATTATTCTAGGAATAATTGTGGCACCTACCAAGTTTTTGACACCGGATAATATGTTAAATATTTTAAGAGCCGTTGGAATGTTAGGTATTACAGCTTGTGGATTATCCTTTGTAATCTACAGTTCACAAATGGCGGATATGAGCGTGCCGTCAGCTATGGCATTCTCAGGGATAATAACTGTACAGTTTTTACATTTTGGACTTATACCGGCTCTGATTCTTGGAATAATGTTTGGAATGCTAATAGGACTGGTGAATGGAATTGTGGTAGGGTATTTTAGAGCCAATGCAATCTTATGGACTCTGGCTATGCAGTTTGGTATGGAAGGGATTATGAGATATGTTTGGTCTGGTAATCAATTATATCCAGATTTGGAGCCAGGTACATCAGGAGCGGCTTTCGTTAATATTTTCAGAATGGAAATTGGTCCTGTGCCACTACTGATCATTGTCATGATTATTTTATACATAGCTGCTAATTTCGTCATGAAGAAGACAAAGTTCGGTAATCAATTAAAACTGGTTGGTTCTGCATATGATGTTGCCAAATGTACAGGTATCAATGTTAGGAGAACTGTATTGTATTCATTCTTAATAAGTTCACTTACCGCTTCTATTGCTGGGATATTTATTACTTCAATGAATAAGCTTGGTGTATTCTATCTAGGAGAAGGGTATGACTTCAAAAGTGTTACAGCTATTGTAATAGGTGGTATGGCGTTATCAGGCGGTAGAGGAAATATATGGGGTGTACTTGGTGGTGTGTTGGTAATGGGATTGTTGAATAACATACTGACATTCATAGGTATCCCTACAGCAGTACAGAATGTATTTGTTGGATTAGTATTCATCGCAGTTGTTGCTCTACATACATATAAGTTAAGAAAGGTGGGTAAAGACTATGCATAAAAGTAAGAATATTATTTCTGTTATTGATCAAAATAGGGCAGTATTATTACTTATTTTATTAACTTGTTTCTCAGCAATATTTGCTCCTAATTTTGCCAATAGAATGAATTTATCCACTATATTAATTTCTGGATGTATGCTAGCCATCATCTCTGTTGGATTTACATTAGTATTCATTCTGGCACAGATAGATCTATCCATTGGTGCAACAGCTCAATTCTGCGGTATGTTGTGTGTTGGACTACAACCTGAATTAGGTTGGACTATGAGTTTGATCATTGCTGTTTTGGCTGGTGCCTTAATCGGATTATTCAATGGAATAGTAGTGGTAAAGTTCAAGATACACTCTTTCATAGCAACCATAGGTACTATGACAATAATTAGAGGAGTACTCCATCTATATAGCGATGGAGGAACAAAAAGCATTGACAATTATTCATTAGGTGAATTCTTAGAAACAGGACAATTCCCCATATGGTTCATTATCATAGTTATCGGGGCTATAATCCTATTTGTTGTTTTAAGCAGACCTGATGTGAAAACAATAAAAGGAATAACTACCATAGTAGTTCCAGCAGTATTTATTATCTTATGGTTAACTACAAAATTATTCTCACCAATAGTAATCATAACTTTCATCATTATTTCAATAGGGATTTTTTTGGTTGACCATACTAGATTTGGAAAAGGATTCTATGTAGTGGGTGGTAATCCTGAAACTGCTTGGTTAGCTGGAATAAACAAGGATATGTACATAATACTAGGTTTTGTGATATGTGGTATTACTGCCTCTTTGGCTGGTTCAATATTCGCAATGAGATTAAGCTCAATGACTGCTAGATTCATATTTGCTCAAAAAGCTCTCATGACATCTCTTGCAGCAGTAATAATCGGAGGTACACAATTAACTGGAGGTAAAGGAAATATACTGAAAAGTTATTTTGGCGTACTGATGTTTCAAGTGCTATTCAACATGATAGGCTGTTTTGGTCTTGGCTTTGAGATTCAGATATTCATTAATGGGCTAATTCTTGCAGTAGTGGTTTTCTATGAAGCTTATACAAACTATAGACATGAATTGTTAAAAGGACAGAGGCCAGAATTATTGAAGGAAGCACAGAGTATACGGTAGTAGGTAATAAAATAAAATTATAAATACTAGGAGGGTTACATTATGTTTAAAAAGTGTTTTAGTGTTATTTTAGTTATGAGTTTACTAGTTACTTTGTTTGTAGGGTGTGGTTCTAAGGAAAAGGTAGAGAAGTCGGATAGTGATAAGGCTTCCGTCAGTGACAGTACTAATGAAAAATCCAACTTGGAAAAATCTAAAGAAATTGATGTGTTCTCCATAATAGGTAGTGATGGTCAACCATTGATTCTTCCAACTGAGAAAAAAGAAGTACCAGATCGGCCAGAAGACCCAAAAGCTTTGGCTGAAGAAGATGCAGGACATTGGTGGGATATTGAATATGCTGGTTGGACTACAAAAAAAGAGAATTTACCAAAGTCACCAGCAGACGGTGCTGTAGGTAAAAAAGTAGTACTTCTAAAGGCAGGAGACCATCCATACTGGACAGCGTATGTTAATGGTTTTACTCAAATAGCAGAAGCTTATGATATTGAAGTAAAGATACTGAATGGTAACTGGAACATGGATTTACAATCTCAACAAGTAGACCAAGCCATTAATGAAAAACCTGATGCTGTTATATTTGCACCTGTTGACGCTACAGCTTGTGCACCACTCATGAGAAAAATCAATCAAGCAGGTATACCAATAATTGCTTCAAATACAATACCAGCAGAAGCAGCCATGAAATATTGCACAGCATGGACTGGACCAGACGATTGGGGACAATTTAGAATGTTGGCTAGATATTTTGCTGATGAAATGGGTAAAGAAGGGGGATATGCCATAGTAAGACATATGCCTGGTTCATCACCATATTTCGCTAGAACATTTGCACCTATAACTGAGTTAGTTGACTATGCTCCAGATATGAAATTACTAGCTATGGATACTGCTAACTTGGAAGCAGAAGCAACAATGCAGCTTGTCTCTGATTGGATTACTAAATATGGAGATGAATTAAAAGGATTGATTCTTGCAGGTGATGGTTTCAGTATGACTGGTACTGAAGAAGCTCTAAAAAATGCAGGAAGAGAAGATATCGTAGTAGTTGCAGCAGGAAACAGTAAAACTGGTATGGATGCAGTTAAAAATGAAGTATGTTCAGGTATTACATATCAATCAGCTGAGGGAGATGGAGCTATAGCATTATTTACAGCAGTTAGATATTTCAATGGAGAAGAGATGGATCCAGTTGCTTATCTACCAAGACATATTATTACAGCAGATGATGTAGACAATTACATGCCAGCTCAATGGTAAAATAATAGAAATAGGTAGGGGCTGTCTTACTATTCTAAAGTGAGATAGCCTCATACCTTAGTTGAATGAGGAGGATATGAGATTATGGAGAAAAATGATGTTGTTCTTAAGAAGTTGAATAGAATCAAAAATGCTGCAAAGTTCAGTGATAAGTGCGATAAAATACCAGTTGGAGAATTTTTCTGGACAGGATTCAAAAATAAATGTATTAATAAATGGGGTAAAGATTTTGATCCATACCTATTTTTTGATTTAGATTATATACCTATAACTCCAAATATGGACCCTCATATAAAATCATTTGAGGTAGTTCAGCAAAATGGTGAGGACATATATATTAGAACGGGGTTTGAAGCTATTATTCATAGATCAGGAGATATTGTAATGCCTCATTATGATAGCTTTTCCATAAAAGAACCAGAAGAAATGGCAGAGTTTACTTTTGATGATCCTACTGACAAAAGAAGATTTCATAATGCCTCTGATGACCAGATTAATGGTGTTGGAGATGTTTTATTAAGAGATATACCTGCTTGGTCTGAACGTGTAGATGCTTATGTGGATAAATTACCTGTATTTGGTTCTGTTTGTGAAGGGTATGAATATGTTTGGAGAATCGTCGGAACAGAAAATTCATTGATGTGGATGTTAGCTGAGCCAGAATTATTTGGAGATTTTATGAAGCGAGTAGGAGAATTCTTAGTTGAGTTCACAAAAGCTCAGATAGAAGAAGGTAATGGAAGACTTTCTGGAATGATAATATGGGGAGATGTTGCCTATCGTAATGGTATGTTGTTCAGCCCAGAAGCATGGAGAAAATATTTTAAACCTATAACTATGCAGCTTATTGATATATGTCATGCTAATGATCTAACTGTTATTTATCATGGATGTGGTAATGCTTCTATCATCTATGAGGATATGATTGAATTAGGATTGGATTTTTATAATCCTCTTGAAGCTAAGGCTGATCTTGATGTGGTTGAATTAGAAAAAGAATACAGGGCCAAGTTAGGTTTTTGTGGAAATATTGACATGAGAGTCTTAGAGAGAAATAACCTTGATGAGATTAAACGTGAAGTTCTATATAAGATGCAGGCTTCCAATACAGGTGGATGGATTTTTCAATCAGACCATTCAATCAGTAATGATGTTGAACCAGAGAGTTACCATTATGCACTGAAAGTAGTTAGAGAATATGGAGAATATCCTCTAGATTTAGATAAGATAAGTGCTGAAATAAAGAGGTTGGATGAAAAGCTTAACAGTAATTAGGAAAGGTTGATACTATGAAAAGGTATGGTTCAGTAATAAAAGTAAGATCAGAAAAATTGGATGAGTATAAAAAGCTACATAGAAATGTATGGCCAGCTGTATTGAAGATAATAAAAGAATGTAATATAGATAATTATTCCATTTATTATAAAGACGGGTACTTGTTCAGCTATTATGAGTATACTGGAGATAACTATGAAGAGGATATAGCTAAGATGGAAGCGGATTCTGTTACACAGAAATGGTGGGAACTGTGTAAACCATGCCAAGAACCTTTGGAAACAAGAGAAAAAGGAGAATGGTGGGCTGATATGGAAGAAGTATTCCATCAAGATTAATATTAAGGAGGTGACAGAATGACTTCTAGAGAGAGAATATTAGCAGCAATAAACCATAAACAACCAGATAAAGTACCAGTAGATCTAGGAGCTACACCTAGCTCTAATATTTCTGCGATAGCATATAATAATTTGAAGAAGAAATTAGATATAAAAAAAGGTCATACAAGAGTATATGATGTTGTACAACAAGTAGTTATTCCGGAAGATGATATTATTGATAGATTTTCTGTAGATGTTGTTGACTTAGGCAGAGTCTACAATGAGAAAGATGAAGATTGGTATGATTATACACTAGCTGATGGTTCAACAGCACAATATCCTAAGTGGTTTCAACCTAAGAAAGAGGTTAATGGCAGTTATACAGCATACCACTCAGATGGTACACTAATTGCAAAGATGCCTCAGGGAGCAACTTTTTTTGACCAAACCATCTTTCCATATATTGATGGATATCCAGATAATTATAAAGATATAGATAAAGCTATGGATAAGGTTCTATGGTCATATCTAGTTCATAGTCCTTGGGATCATGCTGGTGAGCCTGATTTTTGGGAGAATCTAAGAAAAAAAGCAATAGATTTAAGAAATTCTACTGACAAAGCCATAATGATAGTATGTGGTTGTAATCTACTGGAATGGGGTACTTTTCTTAGACGTATTGATAATTTCCTCATGGATTGTTATATAGACCAAGTGAATGTTGAAAAATTATTGGATAAGCTAATGGAAATACATCTTAATACACTAGAAAAAGTATGTGAGTCTGTTGGAGATATAGTAGATATATTGCGTTTTGGAGATGACTTAGGAATGGATAGTGGACCATTGATAGGACCAGATGTCTACAGGAAACTGTTCAAACCTAGACACACCATGTTGTGCGAGTATGTACATAAACATAGTAATATGAAAACATTTTTGCATTCATGCGGTTCCATATCTTCACTTTTTCCAGATTTGATTGAAGCTGGATATGATGTGATTAATCCAGTACAAACAACTGCTAATGGAATGGATCCTGCTACCCTAAAGAAAGAATTTGGAAAAGATATTACTTTTTGGGGTGGTGGCTGTAACACAAGATGGATGCTTAATAGAGGAACACCAGAAGAAGTTAGAAAACATGTGCTTAGTAATCTGGAGATATTTTCACCAGATGGGGGTTTTGTATTCAATCAAGAGCATAATATAATGCCAGATGTGCCACCTGAAAATATTATTGCTATGTTTAACGCGGTTAAGGAATTCAATGGAGATATTTAAGTTAATATAATATTAAGAGCTGTTTCATATTATCAAAAATATAATATGAAACAGCTTTTTTTATAATAGGTAAATGATTTATTATAATATATGATAGAATTTAGATGATAAACAATTATTTTTTTAAATAATGTCACGTTTACTTGATAGAATTCGTTATATAAGTATAGTAAAAATTTAATGATAAAATTGGAGGTGTAATCTTGAAGACAGAGTCTATTGAAATAATTATAGATAAATATCAATTTCCAATATATAAATATTGTTATCAAATGGTTAGAAATAAAGAAACAGCAGAAGATCTGACCCAAGAAATATTTATAAAATATTATCAGTTGTGCACTAGAAAATATTATAATACAAATTATTTATATTCTATTGCACATAGTAAATGTATTGATTCTCTAAGAAAACAAAGACGAGAAATTTTATTTATCAAGAATTTATTACAAGATGATAATTATGAGATATCTACTGAAGACAAATATTTAAATAATCAATATAGCTATGAATTGGAAAGTATATTAAAGAAACTGAGTAATTATGAAAGAAGTGTTCTTTTATTAAAGACAGTAAATGGATTATCTTTCAATGAAATTTCAATGATATTAAATAAAAAAGAAACTACAGTAAGGAAACAATTTCAAAGAGTTAAATACAAATTGGAAAAAGAATTAAATAAGAAGGGAGTGAATAAAATTGAAGGAAAAGTTTCATTCTATGGATGATATTCTAGACAATCTAAATCAAGAAAATGTTCCATTTGAAAATCATAAATCTTACATACTAGAAGAGTTGAACAAAGATATAAATAAAAAAACTTATAGAATTTCTAAAAAAATGGCAATAGCATGTACGGCAATTATATTATTCATATCTATAACTTCAGTAGCAATAGCAACAGAAGGATTTGGATTATTAAGAAAAAATGTTAAGGATAAAAATGGTAATATAATATTGGAATATGGTATTACTGATGAGAGAAAATATAAGGAAGATAAAGATGAATTTGAATCTAGGGTATATTCATATAAAATATTTAGTAAGTTTTACAATTCTATCGAACAACAAATTCCAGATGGTAAATTTGCATTAGTTATACCTGTTAAAAATTATAATTCATATTTACCTCATAGTGCACGTTTTTTTGGAGGCAATAAAATATTCCATAGTCATGAAGATATGATTAAGAGTAATATAAAATTTCCTGAACCACATTATATCCCTAAAGAATATTCATTTAGTAAAAGTAGAATGTATTTTTATCATGAAAATATGGGTGTGTGTTTTGACGAAAAATGTAATGAAGATTTATTCAATAAATTATTTAATGAGGCTAAAGCAGAGGGGTTAGAGTATTATTATAAAGAATTGGATGTTTCTAAAGATATTAAAACTGAAAATCTAAAAGATGTGTTTTTAATTTATAGGAAAAAGGAATCTGAAGAGCTAAAAAGTGAACAAATGAATTTTTCGGAATTAAGTATTACGATCTCTAATAATAAATTTTCAATAGAAAGGAATATTGATAATGTTGAAAAAAGAGAAATTAATGGTAGGGAATATTTGGTAGATGGCCTTGTTTATAATACTTATATTTATATAGATGACCAATTATGGACTGTTGAGGTTTGCTCATCATTTGCATATAAAAATAGAGATGAAATTATCTCGAAGATAGTTGAAAACATTAAATGAATTGAAGTGGGCTGGGATATTAAGAATACTCCAGCCTTATTATTTTAACTGTCATTTTTCTTTCAATAAACAATATTGAGCAATATTAATTGCTGCTTCTCTTGGTAAAATCCTGTTAAGCTGTCTTAAGATATTATTCTTGATGCCTACTACTTTGAATAATTTATTTTTCATCAAAGCATTATAACCGGCAGTCGCAACTCTTTTGGAAGACAGCATTGATTGGAATATACGTGCTTTGCCTGAACCTTTCGCACAATCAGTAAAATTAGTATCAGTAGGACCAGGACATAGAGCGGTAACTCTTAATCCATATGGTTTGAGTTCATTGTGAATTGCCTCTGTAAAGTGTAAAATATAAGCCTTAGAAGCGAAGTATACAGCCATGTAAGGACCACCTTGGAAGGCACTTGTTGACGAAATGTTCAATATTCTTCCATGTCTTCTCTTAGCCATATCTTTTGAAAATAGTTTTGTCATATGGGTAACGGCTCTTATATTAAGCTCGATTAGCTCTAATTCTTTATCAAGATTTGTCTCGATGAATGGACCATATGTTCCAAATCCAGCATTATTAACTAATATATCTACTTGGATTTCCCTGTCAGTTATTATTTTATACACTTCATCAACGGCATTTTTTTTGGTCAGGTCTCTCTGAATTAGACAAACTGGAACTTTATAAGTTTTTTTTATAGTATTCCTAGCTTCATAGAGTGCAAGGATATCAGTACCAACTAATATTAATGGGTAATTATTTTTTGCAAATATTTTAGCCAATTCTAATCCTATACCTTTATTTCCACCAGTTATTAATACATAACCTTTTTTCACATTATCACCTTATTTCAAAATATAGATATAGTTTTTGTATTTATTTCTTATTTATACCAAGTACAATAATCAACTCATATGGTAAATTATGTTTTTAGTATATGATAATAATAGTTATAATCTATACTATTTTTGTGGTATAATTTTTTATGATATGTTTAATTGAAGGCTTAAATGTTAAACTCATGAGTTATACGTAAAATTGATATAACAAAATTGAATAGGAGATTGAATTATTATGGCAGAGATAACTAAAGCAAAAATAGATGATATAGCTGATATTATGGAACTAATTAATGACTGTGTTAATAATATGAGAGCAAATAATATATTTCAATGGGATGAAAATTATCCCAATGAAGAAGTAATGTTAAAGGATATAGAAGATGGTAACCTCTATATTATGAAAGATTATAATAGCTTTTTGGGTATAGTAACCATTAATGAAGAACAAGATGAGGAATATAAAACTGTTGATT